>DLOU01000060.1 GCA_002477275.1 Caryophanales bacterium UBA7476 | reverse complement strand
CTTTCCTTATAAATAAAAAAAATAATATAAAAGTTTTTTATTATTTTTTATATTATTTTTTAACATTTATTTATATTATTTTTTAGGTTCAATAACTGTTTTTCCACCCATATATGGTTGAAGTGCTTTAGGTATCTTAATTGATCCATCTTCTTGATAGTTATTTTCAATTACAGCTATTAATCCACGAGGAGTTGCAACAACAGTATTCCCCGTTGTGGGCATAAGCACCCAATTGAGATTGTAATTCTTCCATTCTTTCATTGGAATCATCTCCTTTGGTTTTCTTCATTTGTGAAGGTATTTTTTTGATTGGTAATGTGTCGGTTAATTCATCTCCTGTTTTAAGGACAAATCTTACTTCATAAGGATCAATAGATCCATCATCATTTCTTCTACCTATAATAATCTTATCAATAATACTTTCAAACACATCGGCATCAAATTCTTTTAATGTAGCATTCTTCTGAAAAATAGTTTTAAATTTCTCTACTCTATCTTTTACTTTATCTCGGTGTGATATATAATCTCTTATTTTTCTTGCTTCAATTTCAAGTAGTTCAATTTTTTTATTTATTCTTGAACTCTTTTCTTCAAATACTTCATTATCAATTACTTTAGCAAGTCTAATATCTAATAATTCCATTACTTGTTCTCTATATGCTTTAATATCTTGCTCTAACTTTTTTAATTCATTAGAATAATCATCATTTTCAAAAGTTTCTTCTATTGTAATTAGTAGTTTTTCAATTACTTCTTTATTATATTTACATAATATCGAATACATATTAACAAACAATTCTTCAATATAAGATTCTTTTATATTTCCATAGCTTTGACAAGATAAATGATCTGTATTGTATGTTTTACAAGCCCAAGCAACTCTACGAGGATCTCCCTCTTTATGACCTTTCCAAGATCTCCTAATATAGTTTTCTCCACATAATCCACAAACAATTTTGCTACTAAATGGATAAATCTGACTAAATCTATTAGGATTACCATCAGTAGAAAACTTTCCTGACCTTTTATCTGCTATTTCTTGACATTTATTCCAAGTTTCTCTATCTACAATACCTTTGTGATGATCTTCAGTATAATACATATCAAACTCTCCTTTATTCTTTTTCTTTTTTGAATTAATAGGATTATCAGTATATGTTTTCCCTGTAAGTAAATCACCAACATACTTTTCATTTCGTAGCATTCTAAATGTAACAGTTCCAGACCATTTTTTACCTGTTGGACTAGGAATATTTTGATTATTAAGTTCTCTTGCAATTCGTGAAGAACCAATACCTTCTTTATATCTATCAAATATATATCTAACAATAAATGCTTCATTAGGATTTTCTACTAGATTTTCAACTTCTTCATCATATATAAAACCATAAGGAGCATAATGACCAACAAGTTCGTCTCTTTTCATTTTCATACGAACTCCTGCTTTTACATTTTCTGATATAGATTCACTTTCAGCTTGAGCAAAAGCACTATATAATGTTAAAAACATTTCACTAGTCATTTGTAATGTATGTATATTTTCTTTTTCGAAAAATACATCTACATTTTTTTCTCTTAATTGTCTTACATAATTTAAAGTATCTACTGTGTTTCTAGCAAATCTTGATATTGACTTTGCAATAATCATATCAATTTTACCATTTAAAGCATCCTCTATCATCCTGTTAAAATCTGTTCGTTTTGCAGTTTTTGTTCCTGATAGACCTTCATCAGCATAAATATCAACAAATTCCCAATCATCATGTTCTTTAATTAAGTTTTCGTAATGAATTTTTTGAGATTTATAACTTGTTTGTTGTTCTTCACTATCTGTACTTACTCGACAGTAAGCACAAACTCTTAAAATAATTTTTTTAATGCCATTTGTGATTTTACTAATTCTTGATTGATTAGCGGTTATAACCTTGACACTCGCCAATTTAACTCCTTCCTTTGGCTAAAGTTAGATTATAATACCTTCATCTCACGCTATTAATTATAGCATATTTTAGCTCTTTTTTCTATGATTTCAGTGGAAAATGTTCTTTTTTAATTGCTTCTTTTAATTTAAGATACTCTTTCTCTGTTATTTCTTCCTTTTTATAAAGCAATTTTATTAAAAACAATTTTACACTGTGTTCTATTAGGTTATTCAATTCTTTATTTTCAACTGTAATTTTAGTTTTCATTTACATCACTCTCCTTCTCAAAAAAATAAATACAAAATTTCTATAAAAATTGTAAATAAAAAAAATCAAAGTATTTCTACTTTGACAAAATTACACTACTCTTTAACAGCTTTTCAAAAGAATTAGTAAATCCGCTAAATATTATTCTTTTTCAACTTTATAACTTCGCATTGTTTCTCCAATATCCCAACCTGTATAAAACTCTGGGAATTTTGGAAAATCTAGTTTTTCTTTAAATAAAGTTCTTGTATCAAACCTTATAATAACTTCATTTAATATATCTTTCTTTTCATCAAATGTTAACTTATTATATTCTTTCAACATTTGATTATAACTATTTCTTGACTTAACTGTACATATATCATCTACCATTATTTTATTGCCAACTCTTATTTCTTCACTTTTTAACATTGTGTCTAAAAATGAAGCAAATCTATTGCCAATATCTTTTGGAAATCCTAATATATCAGGAGTAAATGGAACTTCTCCTTTTTTATGAGTGATTTTTCCATCACTCCACATATTAAATAATTCTATACAAAACTTTAATCTATCTTTATAACTTAAATATTTTATCTTTTCTAAATATTCTATAACTTTCTCACTTGGATTATTAATAAACATCAGTTTATCCTCTCCTGCAAGAATAATATCCCTTAAAAATAAATCATCAGGTTTTACTCCTACTGCAAATGCCATTTGAATTGCTCTTTCGCAAAAAAGATTACTATATCCTATAACTACACTTCTAATTAGAGATCTATCTAAACCATATCTCTCCCCTATTGCACTATAAGTAAATCCTTTTTCTATTCTTACTCTTTCAAAATCATGTAAAATCACATGACCATCATTTGATAACCTTATAGGTGTATATTTGATACTTGCTTTCATTTATAGCATCACTCCTTATATTTTTTGTTCTATTATATTTCTTGCAGTTTCAAAACCATCAATGCCTAATTCTAACATTGGATATTTATCATTAAATAAAGTTTCATTATCTAATCTTATAAATATTTCTGCTAGTGCATCAAGTTTTTCGTTATATGATAATTTTTCAAACATTGATAATAATGGTTTATCGTATTTATTATAATGTATTCCCATTACATTACCATTTTCTTGATAACTTTTGCTTAACTTTGTAGCAACATTATTAAATACCATAGTCAAATATTCTAAATAGATTTCAGCAAAATTATTAGTTATTCCAATAGTATCTAAATTAAAAATAACCATTTCATCATCTTCAATTAAGTTTGGATTTACTTCAGCTTTGCTATTTATATGACCACTATTCAAACGATCAAAAACATAAATAACAAATTTTAATCTACCAGAATCTTCAAACTTAGCCATCTTATCAAATACTTTTCTAACATTATCAGTAGTATTAGTAATATACATATAAAATCCCTCCTTTTTACTTTAAATACTGTAATTTCACAAGCCCTTTAATTCACGATTTTTAGCCCTTTTAAGCAACTTTATTTTTTTGTGCTTATAGGTATTAAAACAACACCATCAAACTCATCAAAATTGATATTAGAGAATAAATACCGTGAATTCAGGTCAAACAATTTATCACTCAAACAAACAAATTTTGCAAGAGTTTTTTTGAAATTTTTTTAATTTCTTATTTTTCCTTATCTTTCAATGCTATTTTCAGCAATTTTATTTAAAACTTCTAACTCATAACAATTAACTACTATACGATCATTATTGTTCTTATCCTTATATGAACTTATTGTACCTTTAATACTTACTACATCATTCACTGTGATATTATCTCTATAATTATCTAATATATCTTTTTCAAGCATAACTGATAAAGTATTTATTTTTGTTTTACCACTAAATTCATATTCCTGTTCAATATTAATAAATTGTGCTTTTGAATTATCTTTTTTTAAAAACTCTTTGCCAATATTGACTACCTTTCCTTCCATTTCAAAACAATTTTTCTTTAACAAATTTTCTTCTTCATTTTTAGTAGATTCATTTTTATCAACTTTATCATCTTTAGAAAATAACACTTCAAACGATTTTCTATATGGTATTTCATCAACCTCTTCAAGAAAAGTGTGGTACTTACTACTCTGACTGATATAAAACTTTAAATTATTATAACTATTTTCACTATCACATATCAAATATGTAACTTTATAGGCATCATCAAAACACTCGTGTACAGGTTCTACATAAGTATGTTTATGATGATTTTGCAAACAAACAGTATGATCTTTATCACAAAAATAAATACTATTATATTTACTATCTTTAAATTCATCTTCTAATAGTTTATCTACCGAAATCAAACCTGTTTGTTCCTTATCTTTCAAAACTTCTTGATATGTACAATCATAAGTAGTAAGCACCCCTTTAGTCTTTCCTTTAACATCCATATTAATAATGGAATCATAATTTGGAGTTCTATAATTACTTAATTTGTTTGCAATTTTATTTAATATTTTTTCTCTTAATTTCATAATTAATGCTCCATTTCCTTTTCTTCAATTTCATTTTCACTATCTTCATCTTTACTAAACAATGTAGAAACTATATCTTCTTTATCCAAATCAAGTTCACTATCAATTCTTGCTTTTTCTTTTTGAAGTTCCTTAATTCTATCAGAAGATGTAAAAGGTTTATCCAATTCTTCTTTGGCATCTTTTAACTGTTTTTTAGTATATTCTATTTGTTCCTTAACAGTATCAATTTTATTTTGAAAACTTTTTAACATATTCTCAAGTTTTAAAATATTACCTATTTCATCAATATTGTTAATTTCCACTTTATACTTTCCCACACCTTTAATCCATACAACAGGAGAAAATCTTAATTCTTCTCTTGTTCCAATAATATCAAAACCACTAATTTCTCCAATTTTAGATTCTTCACTTGTTTTCAATAAAGATAATGCTTGATAAAATTTTGTACTAGCATCTTTTCTTGAATCATAATACTGATCTTTAATTGTTATTTTAAAATTATCAGCAGATAAATCTTGTACTTTTGTAATATCTTCTTCTAATCCGTTAAGATATTGCTCTTGATATTTTAATTGTCTTGGAAGTTCACGATTATATTTTGCTTCTAACTCCATATGCGATTTATCATATCTACTTTTTGACAAATATAATTGTTTTAATTCATTTTCAATTTTAAACTTATCTAATATTAACGGATTACCACTAGCAAGAGCTTTAACTTCAGCATAAGTAAGTGTATCCCTATCTAAATCTTCAGCAGTTCTTCCTCCACCATTACTATTAGCCATTATTTGATTAATAAAAGTTGATTTTGTTTGAATTAATTGATAAGAATAAGCATCAAAACTTCCTTCAGTAACATATCTATATATTTCTACTTCTTCGTTTTGATTTCCCTGTCTTAAAATTCTACCTTCTCTTTGTTCTATATCACTAGGTCGCCAGGGGCAATCTAAATGATGTAAAGCAATTAATTTATCTTGAACATTCATACCTGCTCCCATTTTAGAAGTAGATCCTATTAAAATTCTTTTATTACCATTTCGCATATCTTCAAATAATTTAAGTTTTTGAGGATTAGTTTTAGCATTATGTATAAATTCTATTTCTTCTTCAGGTATGCCTTTTTGAATTAGTTTATTTTTAATATCATCATAAACATTAAACATTCCATCATTTCTAGGAGTTGATAAATCACAAAAGACAAGTTGTGTTAACCTGTCCTCTTTATTTTCTAACCATATTCTATATATGTTTTCAACTGCCATATTTATTTTTAAATTTGGTAAATCTGGCATATTGGGATCTATCATTCTAAGATCTAATGCTGCTTTTCTACCATCATTAGTAACTAAAAGCATATTATCTTCTCTTGGATCACAACCATTTCTAATTATTTCACTTCGTTCAGCAAGTTTTTCAACATATTCTCCTAATTCTTCACTTTTAGGAGCAACTATTGTTTTATAATCTCCACCTTTTAATTTAGGAACAGGAAGATTTAACATTTTAGAAGTTTTAATATCTGCTATTTCTTTAAATAAAGTCATTAGTTCTGGAATATTAAAGAATTGAGCAAATCTTGCTTTTGTTCTAAAACCACTTCCATCAGGTGCTATTTCAAAACTATTTACAACTTCCCCAAATGTAGATGCCCACTCATCAAAATGTTCTAATCCCATTTCTCTTAATCTATCTAATTGCAAGTATTTTTGCATAGCAAATAATTCTCCCATAGAGTTTGATATAGGTGTCCCTGTTGCAAATACTGCACCTTTACCATTATTATTCTCAAGTACATAGCTTATTTTCATAAATAAATCAGTTGCCTTTTTAGATTCACTATTGTTTATACCTGCAACATTTCTAATTTTAGAATACATTGGGAGATTTTTAAACATATGTGCTTCATCAACAATTAATTGATCTACACCTAATTCTTCAAAAGTTACAACATCATCTTTTTTAGAATTTAGTAAGTTTTTAAGTTTTACTTCCATACCCATTCTAATTTGTTCTAATTTTTTAACACTTAAACCTTCATTTGATTCTGCTTTAATTCTTTCAATTGCTTCAGTTACTTCATTTATTTCATTTTCAATATGTCGTTTTTCATAATCTTTACTCATAGGAATAAGACCAAAACTAGAATGAGCAATTAAAACTGCATCCCATTCCCCTGTTGCAATTCTTCCCATTAATTTTTTTCTTCTTGTTTTTTCAAAATCTTTTTGTGTTGCTACTAAAATATTTGCAGTAGGATAAAGTAATAAAATCTCATTTGCCCATTGTCCTAATAAATGATTAGGTACAACAAACATTGGTTTATTTACTACACCTAATCTTTTTAATTCCATAGCACTTGCAATACATTCATAAGTTTTTCCTGCACCTACTGCATGAGCAAGTAAAGCATTGCCACCATATAAAACTCTAGCAACTGCATTTTTTTGATGTGATCTAAGTTCTATATTTGGATTCATACCATCAAAAACTAAATGACTTCCATCATACTCTCGTTCTTTCATACAATTAAACTTTTCATTATATATTTTTACAAGTCTATCTCTTCGTTCTTCATCTTTCCATAGCCATTCTTTAAATTCCTGTTTTATCATTTCTTGCTTTTCTCTTGCATTTGCAGTTTCCACAGGATTTACTACTCTTCTATCATCATCTAGTTTATCATATACAGTTACACTTTGAAGATTAAGAGTATTTTTTATTATAGATAAAGCATCTGCTCTATCAGTTCCCCAAGTATTAGTATTTTTAAGACCATAACCATATAAACCACTCGCTTGAAATAACCAAGTATTTACTTCTTTTGCATATTTTATTTTTAAATTACTAGCAGTATATCTAGGAATATCTAATAATTCAATACAAAACTGATGATAAATATCTTCTGGTATCCAAGTAGAACCTAGTTTTACACTTATTTCATCATATTCAAGAGGTTGAGGTTGTACTGATTCAAGTGCTTTTATATTCTTATCGTACTTATTATCAGTATTTTCCATTCTAGCAACATTTAACTTTTGTTTTACATTACCACTTAAATATTCACTAGCAAGAATCCAACCTTTATTAAAGTCATGAATTTTTTCAGGATCTTGATAGATTAAATTATCAAGTTCATCAATTATTTCTTCATCAGTTTTAGAGTATATCGTTTTCATATATTCTAAATCAACAATACCACGATTATTTAAGGAACATCTTAAAGCATCTTCGGCATTTTCAACACTTGTTATCTCTTTACTTTTTCTTATTGTTCTTTTAGTGAAAACATCTCCTTTAATATAAGTAGGTTTATCATCTTCATCATCCTTACTTATTTTATTTTCAATTGATGTCAACAAATAATAATCTGGATCACTATCAAATGCACGAGCATTTGCACTATCATTTATATACCCAAACTTCTTAACAAATAAATCATAAGTTTCATTAAGTTTTAATTGAGCATATTCAAGTTCTTCATCAGTTCCATCTCTTAATTGAATATCAAACACTACTCTTAATGCTTTTTTCACATTACACATACCAATAATTCTTCTAGCTGTCATACCATCTTGAATTTGATATGGTACTAAACTTGAATCTTGTCTTTGATATATAATATCTTTATTTTCTTTGTTGATAACAACAAAAGCATCATTTTTTACATCATCAGGTGCTTCTAATATTTCGTATTCACTATTTTGATCGCTTATTTCATACATTGCATTTTCAAAAATATTTGAAGGTAATCTATTTATGGCTTTCTCTATCAATTCTTCCATAGAAGTGTCAACAGGATCTAAAGTGTTTTCCATTCCACCATATTGAGATGATTTTAAAGTCATATTTCCAAGCATCATATCAGGATTATCAATAAAATAATTATTTATAGTTATTCCTTCTTTATATTCATCAGTATATAACCATTTTTCTTCACTAACATCTAATTTAAGTTCATCTCTTTTTTTAAGAAAAATAATATCGGTAGTTGCCTTTGTACCTGCACTATCTTTAAAAGTTGTATTTGGTAATCTAATAGCTCCTACTAATTCTGCTCGTTTGGCAATATATTCTCTTACAGTTTTATCTTTTTTATCCATTGTTCCATCAGAAGTAATAAATGCTATAATTCCACCACTTCTTACTTTATCCAATGTCTTTTGAAAGAAATAATCATGTACCATAAATTTTTCTTTATACCTTTTATCAAATACAGGTTTACTAGCAAATGGCACATTTCCAACTGCTACATCAAACAAGTTATCTGGTACTGATGATTCTTCATATCCTTTAATTTCAATCTTTGCATTTGGATACAACTTTTTAGCAATTCTACCACTTATTGAATCTAATTCAACACCATATAACTTTGTATTACTAAAATTTTCTGGTAATCTTCCATAGAAGTTTCCTATACCACAACTTGGCTCTAACAAATTACCTTTATTATATCCAAATCTTTCTAGTGCTTTATAAATACCATCAATTGCGACATTAGGTGTATAAAAAGATGTCAATGTAGATTTTCTTGCTTGAGTATATTCATCATCACTTAATAAGTTTTTTAGTATTTCTCTTTCTTTAGACCAATTTTCTTTTCTTTCATCAAAAGCATCAGCAATTCCACCCCATCCAACATATTTTGCTAAAATATCTTGCTCTTCACTTGTTGCATTTCTATCTTCATTTTCTAAATCTTTTAATAGATTTATTGCTTTAACATTATCTTCAAATCTACTTTTAGCACCAAAACTTTCATCTTTTTTGTTATCGCTAATATGATAATTTATTTTAGGATATTGCTCTTCTTTTGGTGAACTCACTTCCTTACCATCTTCATTAAAGTATTTTACTTCAGGATCAGTTAATATAACACCATCTCTTGTTGGAATAATTGTATGTTCAACTGTTCTATAAGATATTTCTTCATCAATTTTTTCTAATTCTTTTTCTTCCAACTTTTCATCTTGATCTACTGTTTTTGTACTTGAAATATTCAAATCAAATTGCTTTTCATCAAAATTATTCCAAAATATATGAATCATATTTGGAGTAAAAGTAATAGAAAAATCTTTGTCTTTATACAACTCTTGTAAAAAATAATTATTTAGTATTCCTTCATTCAATTTTCTTTCATCAGTTTTATCACTATTAAAATATGTAAAACTATTATCTCTATCTGCATATTCGCCTATTAAAGAACTTTCTAAAATAATAGATAGATTTCGCTTTTTACTTTTGATATGCTCCCATCTTTGTAATTCTACATCATGAACTTCAAAAGTATTTTGATATTTAGTATCAAAAGAATTAAAAATATCACATATTTTATTTGCAAGTGTTTCTTCTCTTGGCTCAAATAAAGATAATTGTTCATTTTCATAATTAGTAGTAATTATTTTTTCTTCTTTATTTTCTATTTCTTCAGTTTCATAGTTTTCTTCCTCATAATCTTCAAAATCTTCATCATCATAATCTTCTTCTCTACCATAAGTAAGTTCAAATAGATTATCCATGTGTTCTTCTTCAGCTTTAGCAAATGCTTCATCAAATTCTTCTTGGCTTACTTCAACATCATTAATATATGTTTTTTCTCCCTGAAAACTTAAGGTATCAACTTTAGGATTATAAGTATTGACAGTATTTTCTCTTTTATCTTTGTTTATATATGAATATTTAAATAATAAATTATTATAAATATCATTTATAAATTCATAATCATAACCACTTTTAATTTCAATAGCTTGTAGAATACCCTGCAAATCTGAATTAACAATAAAATCATTATTTCTATATTGATCTATAACTAAATCTTTAAGTTCTTTTTGGACTTTCTCTATCTTTATTGCATTTTCTTTAAATTCTTCATAAATACTAGCAGTTTCCTTATTCGCAACCTGCATACATTTCAAAATGCTTTCATCACTTAATTCACTAAAACTAGATAAACTATAACTACTTGGAAGATTATATATATTAAAGTTTGCTTTAGATAAAAAAAGCGAAGTCATCATTCTTGAAATAAACTCCACTTCTCTATCATCTAAATTTGTATAATTATCTAAAATTTTATCATTAGATATATTATAAAAAACATCATAAAAATTTTGATTAATAGAAGCATCAGCATTATTATTAAAATTATTTTTATTTTGATAAAAACTTAAAAGTTCTAAATCTACATAATGATAATACTTCCATAAATTATAATCTCTACCATAAGTTTGTCTTATATCAAAAACATATATTTTATTATCATCTTTTAAAATTGGAATTCCTTTACTTTTTGGTTTTATTCTTCTTTCTATTTCTTTACTATTCCAATCATCAAAAGTATGAAATACTGTGCCATTTGGATTATACGAATATAAGTTAAATACATTATCAACACTATAATTATCTAATATCTTTGCCCAATAATTTATAAACTTATTCCAATTATAAGGATTTTCTTTAATACTGTCTAATATTTCATCTCTTGTTTCAAAAAAATCTTTAATAAATTCTTCTCGCAATTTTATCCCTCCTTACTATTTAATAAAATTTCTAATTTTGAATTTCTATTTTTCCTATTAATTTTTTCTCTACTTGATATTGCATTATAAGTAAATGAATACTCTTCCGAAAGACTTTGTAATTCCAAAATATCATTATTTGATAATGGTGGTGCTAAATAAATATCAGCTTGAGTTATTTCATTATCATTTATATATTCAATATTAAAATCAACTTTACCAAAAATTTTAATTACTTTTGAAATTATTTCTTCTAACAATTTCCTATTTTCCAAACTTTTTGGAGTTTCTTCTATCTTTTGAGGAGATACTTGTTGTTTGCTCTCAATAGATAACTGGTCTACTGTAAAATAGGTGCTAACTAATCTTTCTAATGGTCTTTTAGTTCTTTTAACACATCCTTTTTCATAACAACTAAACTTATCATAAGTAATAGTATCTCTTAAAATAGGATAACCTACTGTTGGTAGTATTATAGTCTTATAATGAAGTTGTTTTATTTCATCTGCTGTCATTAATCTTCTTGATATTAGACTTGTTCCCTTATTACCATTATTATTAGTAAAACTCATTGAATAATTTAAAGATGTAGTTTCAACACCATGAGATCCAAGTCTTAAACTAATTGCTTCTGCAGTTTCTTGGGTGTTTGTTTTTAAATAAGCAAGTCCACAGTTATCTTGTATAATTTGACTAACTTCTTTACCATACAAATTATCAAGTTGCTGAATGCTTTGTAAATAATAGTTATAAAACAAACCTCTACTACGACCTACTGATACCATACTTGTTATATCATTTAAAGGGGGTGTATTTCCAAATTCATCAAGCAGAAATACTAAATCAACAGGTAACTTTTTGTTTTCTTGCTCATTGCATAACATAACTAATGTTTTATACATTAATGAAACAATTATAGATACTAGTGAATAATATATTTTTGATTCATCAGGAATACAACAATATAATACAGTCTTATTTAAACCTAAATCTTCAAACTTAAAATCTGAATTAGAAGTTATATTTTCCACATTAACATCATCATATAAACTCATTCTTTCATTAAATGTGGATGTAATAGATCTATATGTTGTATCAGAAGTATTTAAAAGAGGCAATAATTTATCTTTACTTTTACAGTCATAGGTTTTTTGTTCCATATATTTTTTTAATTTCTTATTATTAGATTCTGTCATAGAACTATTTTGAAACTTTTTAACTGATGTTAAAGTAATTTGATTTCTATGAATTTTACCTTCTGCATATTCTTCAAGAAATAAAAAAATAATTCCATATAATAAATCACAGGAACTATTATTCCAAAACTTTTCTCTTGCAGTTTCATCATTCATTATCATAGTTGATAAATCATTTACAAGTTGATTACATTGTGCAAAATGAATTATAGATTGATTTTTATATTCCATACATTTTATTTCATCTTGTTCTTCTTTACTTAACTTCAAGTTTTTATCGTATAATTCATATTCATTTATTGCAGGATCAAGCAGATTTATATGATTAGAAAATTCTGGATTTCTAAAATCAAGTGTTAAAACTTTATAACCATTATCTTTAAACATTTTGCTTGTTGTTGATAATATTTCTCCCTTTGGATCAGTAATAAATACTGATTTCTTTTTTTCAGCAGTAGCAATAAAACTACAATATGGAATTACTGATGTAACACTTTTTCCACTTCCTGTTGATCCTAATATAATCCAATGAGGTGTTTGATTATCAAACCAAACTTTTTTATTATCTTTACTAAAATATATAGGAAAGCCACTTTCTTTTATATGTGAAATATTTTCTTCTCTAAAATTCTTTTTTATCTCTCCAACAGTTGACCATCTAGCAGATCCATGTTCATTATTATTTTTAATCTTTTGTCTAGTTATTAACGGCTCAATAAAATATAAAAATATAATGATTAGAGCAACTATAACTAGAATCATTATATAAGGCATTGACATAATTATCTTTCCATTTCTTGATTTTTATATAATTGCAAAAAATTTTCAACACCATCTTTGTCATACTCTTTTAGTTTTTCAAAATCAACTTCAACTAAATGATATTTTTCTCCATTATAATCAATTATATTTATTGTTTTGCTTATAATTCCATTATCCAAAAGTTTATACTTGATTCCACCAGAAATATCATTAGCTAAATAGATTTGATTTTGTTTATCCATACTTATTTCAGGAATATTTTTTGTTATTTCAACCATATAATCATAATCGCCAAGTAATTTGTTATTTTCTTCCTTATCAACTTGAATATATAATCTATTATTAGAATAATTTGAAACTGATAAATAATACTTTTCTCCAAACTCCTCATCAAACATTTTTTTCATCTTTCTTTTCCTCACTTTCAACAAGTTGTTTTAAAAAGATATTTTCATTTTTAAGAATATCTAACATTAATTTGTTAATATCTTTTTCAACTATATTTTTAATGTTTTTTATTTTAGTTTCATATTTAATAATATCTTTATCATTACTTTTGATTCTTTGCTTTATACAAATAACAATTTCATTATATTTAGTAATTGTATTTTGCATATTTGAAAACTCTATATTTAACTTTGAAAAATCCATTTTTATCACTCTACCTTTCTAATTCATCTTTAATATCATTATCATTTTCTTTATCTTCAATTGAAACAACATGAGCATGATATTTCAAAAATTCTTTTACTCCACTTTTATCATATCTATAAAGTTCTTCCATATTAAACTTTGCAAAAATAAAATTACAGTAATCTAATATGTCTAATTTAAGCAATGTATCTACTAATTGTTCATTGCCTTCAGCATCAATCATTACACAATCTGGTGTTGGTGCTGGTGGAATAACTAATTCTGCACCACTTAATGTTATGTCTTTACTTTCATTTGTTTCAATATCAATCATTGATACTTTTAAAAGATTTGTATCATCATACATACTAACTTTTAATTCATATTTTTTATTATCATATTCTAAATATTCTTTCATCTCATCTTCACTCTCATCTTCATTTTTTAAAATACAAATATCATCATTATCTATTGCATCATATATATCAGAATACGAACTTTCTTTTAAATTATTTATGGTAATATCTCTATCCAAATAATGATCAGTTATAAATCTAGTAGAATATGATAATGAGAAATTAGTTTTACTATCTTCATTATAAAAATCTAATATTATTTCTTTTAATTCTTCAATAACATTATCAGAAACGATAGCACCTCTTTCCCTAGCAACATCATAAATATCTCTATATATGATATATTCTTCTAACCAAGCATTATCTTCTTTACTTAGTTCATTGTATCTATCCAAACTATTTTTCATTTTTAAAATCCTCCATTTCATATATTTTTCTATGATAAATTAATATTTCTTTTACTAATTCATCTTTTCTATAAACTCTATATCTATGTCCCCAAAAATTAATCCATAATTTTTTCAACTTTTTCATACTCTCTTCTTTCTTCTTCCCTAGAAATTCTACCTGATACAACACAGGCAGACCATAAAAAAAGCACTAGCCCAATAACTAATGCTATCAACAATATTTTTAACATTTTTATCTCTCCATTTCTTCTTCATTATCATTAATAAAATCTAAATAATTATTATCTATTGCTTCCAATACATCATTCCAAGACTGTTCTTCCAATCTATCTAATGATATACCTTTTTCAACATAACATTCAGTTAAAAAATCACTTATTCTTGCATCTGAAAAATTATAATATTCATCTTTTAAATATATATAATTTGCTAATTCTTCTAATCGTTCAACTTCATCATCAGACAATTCCTTATTATAATTTCTAGCAATAGTAAAAATACTTCTATACATACAATATGAAGTTAAATTATTTTTATCTTCTTCTGATAATTTTTTATACATTTCTAATTTTCCCATTATATCACCTCTCTAATAATCATCTTTCCATTTCCTGATCTTTTTTATCAGTATCAATACCTAATCTTTGTTTTTTTAATCTCATTGCTGCTTTTATACTCTCTGAATTTCTTTTCTGTTCTCTAATATATTCAGAAATTATCAATTCACGAAGTGTTTCAAAATTTTTACCAAATTTACCATTAAATTCAGTTAGCAGTAAATCATCATGGTTTAAAACTATTTCTTTTCTATCGTATAAGTCTTTAACCTTCTCTTCAGCATCTCTAATGCTATCAGCATCAATATCAATTACTTTTCTTAATCTTTCAACAATTTCAACTTGATATTTTTCCATACAAACTCCTTTCCATAACAAAAAAAGATCGCTACTTTTAGCAATCTAATTTCATATCACGATTTTTTTGTAATAATATAACTATTCTAATATAATCCATTTACCTGATTTATTAGAACCTTCCCTAATAACAATTTGTTTTTCTTTTAATTCTCCTATACTTCTACTTATACTCATTCTACTAACACCAAATTTTTGTGCTAGTTCTTCTTGAGTTATAGTTGGATTCTTTTTCATAATTTTTAACATTTCACTTTGAAGTTCACTTAATACATTATTTCCATTGCTTATTTTTTCTTCTTTTAAAACATTAACATCATTATATTTAAAGTTTACTCTTATAAAATTCTCGCTGATTTCATAGCATTCTTTATCATAAACTTTTAAAATTCTTATTATTCCTGTACCTAATTGTTCAACCAAATCTAAATCTTTAAACACTCTCATAAGCTCTGGATGAAGTGGATATGAATATCCTCTCAAAAATTCTTCTTTATTTATTCCATTTGGCAAACCACCTGTTGAAGTAATAGATATATGATCAGAAAATATTTCAAATTTTGGTGGATTCTCGGTTTGCCATTGATTATGTACCATAGCATTTAAGATTGCTTCACGAATCGCAATATTATCAAACATCTTTTTTTCTTTTCTTTCTAAACTTGTGATTTTTGCAAATGTCTTATTTAATATTTCAAATTTTTCTATTACCCTATTTGTTGCTTTTATTAAACAACAAAAACCATACTCTTCATTCTCATCTAAATCATAAGCATCAGTACCTGAATAAGTAGCTACTTTTATAGATATTCTATTATTATCAGATAACAAGTATGCTACATAATTAAATTTCCCTTCAGGTGTATATAAATCTAATTGTTTTAGAAAATTATCATTAATCGTAAATTTCTTTTCCTCATAATATATTTTTAATTGAGAAAAAGTTAAATCTTGTATAGGAGAAATAATGTTTTTTAAAGAATTTCTAGTTCTTTTAGAATATAAGTTTTCAATTTGTTCTTTAGTCATTCTTTCAGCAGAAGCACCAATTCTAATATAACAACCATTTTCAGTCATACCTTTTTTATTTATATAATAAGGTTGCTCATTTCCTTTAGCAATTCCTACACGAATATATTTCTTATCATCATAATTCAAAACTTCAATATCAAATAATCCTAATGTTATTGGCATAATATTATTTTTTATTCTATCTTTTATTTGTAATTGAATATCATCAACATTGTCAACACCGACAATATTTCCACTATCATCTACACCAATATATAAATTACCACCATTAGCATTTAAAAAACCAACAACTTCTTTTTCTAACTTTTCATTTAATACTAGTTTAAATTCATTTCTTTCATCTTCAATAAAACCTAAATTCATGAACTATCATCTCCTTATATAATTATATACTATTTTTCACAAAATAGAAATATAAATTGTTACAATAAATTGTTTTTTTGTTACAATAAACCAGTCGTTTTTCCTTTTTAAAATAGACATTTAGAATTTTATTGTAACAACCAGTGTTACAATAAATATTACAATAAACGCTACAATAAAATTATTTTTCATAATCAAATAATTTACTAAATTCTTGAGATGCTTTTTCCATTTCATAATTTATATTTTTAATAGCTTTTTCCATCTTATACTTACTTGGAAACATATTTATAGTATTACCATTTTTAAAATAATTATCTAATACCTTTTTTCTTATTTGTTGATTATTTTGTTTAACTTCTTTTAAATTATTTTGATATGCTATTTCTTGGATTAAATCTTCAATAGTGATTTTATCACTATGAGTTTTACTTTTTACAATCATAGAAACTTTTTCATATTTGTATAACGAATGATTAACAATAGAATTATATATGTAATTATCTATATATTCTTCTTTTTTATTAACAATACTATTACCAGATATATTACTTTTAATATTATTATCATTATCTAATTTTTCAAAATATTGATTTAGCGAATCTAAATCTTTTTCTATATCCTTTTTACTAGAATATAAAATAGATGTTTCATCATTAAATAAATACTTTTTTATATCTTTTGTTAAAAGTTTTATTTCTTTTCCTAAATCATTATTTTTAATAGAATTATATTTAATTTTTTTTGAGTTTTGATTATTTAAACTTCTATACTCTTTTAATAGTTCTCCCAATTTTAAAATTTTTTCTTCCACAAAAATTTCATTTGCATTTTTAAGAATAAAGTTTTTTTCATTAGGATCAAAATATGATTTCAAATAATCAATATCTTCATTAGTCTTTTTTAACATAGGATTATAATACTTTTCTCTTTCAATAGTAAGTTCAATTAATCTTTTTAAATACCTTTGTTCATCTATTGTAATTTTACCTTTTCTTCTATAATTAACTTTATTATCACAATAAAGATAATTTGGCTTTTTTTCTATAAAAGCGATATGTATATGTGGATGTTTTTTATTAGTATGAATTGAAAATACATAACTCATATTTTTAATATCCTTAAACCCACAATATTTTAAGAACTGTGGCATTATTTCTTTAGCCATTTTTTGTTCTAAATCTTTAATAGAAATGTTTTCGGAGATATATTCAGGTTTAAAACTAATAATACCTTTCCACAAATTAGATTTTTCTATATACTTTTTATAATCATTTTTAATTTTTTTAACATCTTGCTTTGTTGCATAATTACCATTTTCTAAAACTAGATTAACACTTTCTCCACGAGTATGTCCCATATAATATTCAAACATACCTACTACTTTTTTCTTAACATTAGAAAAATAATCTACCATATCATCAACATCTTTTAATCTATCTTCTTTATAATTGGAAGATTTATTTTTATTATCTATACTACTTAATGCTAAACAATATTTGCTTTTAAAAATAACATTAGGACTTTTTTTACTCATGATACATTTTATTTTTTCCTAAAACTTCATTTAAACATTTATCTTCCTTAACATCAGCATTAGATAAATAACTATGATTAGCAAAATGTTGTGATGATACATTAAAATGTAGATACTGTCTTTTTGATATAGTATCAATTTGTTTTGAAATATTATTTAATCTATTATCAATTTCTTTTATAAAATTAATTTCTTTAGGTTGATCCATATACTGTTTTAACACAGATGCAATTATTTTATTAACCGATGTTTTATTTTCAGTTGCAGTAAGATTAAGTCTATCATACATATAATCTTCTACTCTTATTGTCAATTTTTTCATTACTATACTTACCTTAACGATACAGGAATAATATTTATTTTATCATTATCTATTTTTAATAAAAAATATTTTGTATCTTCATTAATAAACTTTACTTGCTTAATATTTTTATTTTTTGAAGTATATGTATATTTATTTATTTCTATAAAATATTCATCTCCATACATTTTATATTTTTTTATCCAAGAACATAATCTTTTTTGTGGAGTTCTATCATCAAGTATTTTCATATCAAAACCTGCACTTTCAAAAATCTGTCTAGCAGTTTTTTCAGGATGTGATAATTTTTCATAGATAGCCCATAGTTTAAACTCTTTTTTGTAAACTATTTGACTTTTATTTTTAATACTTGCTACATTACCACTATTAAATAATGATCTAATTTCTTCATCTGTATAAACACGAATCCTACTCATCTTTTAACACCTCACTTTTAATTTTTTTATTTTGTTCTTCATAATAATTATCAAACTTTCTCATATATGTTCCATAACCAAGTTCGATAATATATATAAGCATTTTATTAAAACTTAAATTATTTTTAACAGCTAACAACTCTATTCTTGTCTTTAAATTATTATCAATTCTTAAAGTTGTTCTTATATTACCTTTAATCATAAAACCTCCAATCATAAATATTTAGAGTAGCCACTTTCTGCATTTTCAATGGTAGAAAACTAATAAAAATAGTTCCTATTTTTAATGGGCATAAGGGGAACGACACCACAAACTCAATTTTTACTTATAAAATCAAGTATAAATTATGGTGTCTTACTATTTTTGCACTTGCAAAAATGACCACTTTCCCATTTGAAAGTGGCTACTCTGTATTATTTTTTCTTTTAATTTCAATAAACTTAATGACTACTTTTTTATTTGAAAGTGGCTACTCTCTTAAAATTAAGGTTTATAAGGTGCTTCCACCCTATTAAATCTATCTTCAAAATAATCATTATTTGTTGTTCTTGATAAAGTTAAATCTACAAGTTGCATTCCATCAAGAAGTTCTCTATTTGCATTATGAACTTGATAATGAAGATGATTTCCTGTTGAATGTCCTGTTGTTCCTGCACTTGCGATTTCTGTCCAATGATTTACCTTATCTCCAACACTAACCTTTGCACTATTTGGATAAAGATGAGCGAATACTACATAATAAGTTTCAGCATAATCTTCATCACATTTTATTGTTATAGTATTACCTACACTATTACCACTTTGATCGTATGGTATATTTTCATTTTGAGTGTAGTTTACTTTTTCAACTGTACCACTACAAACTGAATAAACAGGAGTTTGAGCAGGAACTGCAAAATCCCAACCACTATGAACATTTGATTCTCCATAAATTACTCGTTGCTCATTATAAAAACTTGTTACTGTATAATTTGTATCAAGAGGAAAATTAAATCTTCCTGTTGTTACAACAAGGTATTCTTCGTTCTCTTTTAAATTAGAATCAGTACAAGCACCATGATTTTTTACTCGTTGATCTTCACATACAGTTGTAATTTCTTTTGTTGTTTTTGCTTCAACATTTTGATTCATTGTATAAAGTGTATCTATTGTTAGACTACTATCTTCCAAATAAAAATATAAAATTCTTTGAAGTGGAACATAACCATTTTTTAAATTTTTATTTACTGTACTAATATAAGAATCTGCATAGTCAGCATTATTTTGTACCTTTTCTTTTGTTAAGTTAGTACCAAAAAAATCTAATATCATAAGTACACAAATTAAAATAACCATAACAAATGCTATAGTTAAAATCGAACTTCCACCAATAATTTTTAGAAAAATATTTTTTTTCTTTTTCTTTTTATCGTTCATTATTTATATTTCTTAAATTGAGAATAATAATAACTATTCCCAACTGATAAAACCTTTAATAATATTTCTTTTGGAATTAAATCTAACAAAAAATCCATAAAAGATTCATTTGGATCATCAAATTCTTCATTAAATATTTTCTTAAACTTTTCTCTTAATTGTTCATCAGTTAGTTGCTCGTTCATAGTTTAAGTTCCTCTCCCATTAATTCAACTTCAAGTGGTGTTGCTAAAATCTTAACCCTTATTCGCTTTTTGGAATTAATAGTTAATAAGAACTCTCCCATTTCGGCTTGCATTAAAAATTCTTTTTGAGTATCTGTAAGTGGGTTTTGATAAAACAATTTTAAATAAGTAGTCAAATCATCTTCTTTAAGCATACCTACTAATTGATATTGACAGTTATTAAAAATAGCTGTCGCACTTCTAACTGAATCATCATCCCCAATAAAATCATGAATACTTTGTGTAGCAGGAATAAATGCACCATGATATTTTCTAATTCTTCTTGCAATTTGTTCAAAAGTTAAAAGAACTTCACTATCAGTATTTTTTAAATACAAGTGAAATTCATCTACTATAACTGCTATATTATGTATTCGTTTTTTATATTTTTCTTTATCATTTATTATCTTATTACTAACAATTATATTGTTTAAGTAAGTTAGCAAATTAACCAATTGAGTTGTAATAATTCTTTTATTTTTACTATACAATAAATCTTTTACATTAAATGCTATTAAGTCTGCATCAAGATTAACTGATGTATAACCATTAAATAACATTGCATCAGTACCTACTTTAAATCTATCTAATAATATTTCTAACTTATCAACTATTTTTAATTGTTCAGTATTTGTAATCATATTTCTATAATCTGGTAAAAATTCTATTAAATCATTAAAAATAGGATAATCAGTATTTTCCAATTTTTCTAAAGCAGATATTTTTGTATTTTTAGTTATGCCAAATCTTTTATATAATTTTTCTATCATATCAAGCATAACTACTACTTCACTTTCTTTAATTTCTTCAAAAGCACATTTAATAAATGTTTCAAGTGATCCTAAATGCTTTGCTAAAGGACAATCTTCATAATTTACCTTATCTACTGCTGAATCATTCTTTTCTTCTCTATCACTAGGTAAAAATCTAACCTGCAGAGGATTTATTATTCCCCCACTAGAAGAATACAAATCTATGTATTCTCCATGATAAATATCCGAAACTATTTTTTTATATTCTCCTTCAGCATCAAACAAAAAGCATTTATTTCCTCTAGCTATTTCGTTTACTATCATTTTCTTTAAAGTGAAACTTTTTCCACCACCTGTTGAGGCAACTATTGCCAAATTACTTGATGGTCTTGTAGGATCTTTATGAAACATATCAAATATTGTTGGTAATGCCGTATGAATATCTGATCCTATCATATAACCTGTTTCATCATTAAAGTTTGTAATTGTAAGTGGAAATGATGCAGATAAAGTTAAACTTGGAAGATAATTATGATAATCTTCAAATCCATTTTTAGTTATATCAAATGATTGCCAACCTTCTAATTGCCTCATTCTAGGAGTATCAAGTTTTATTTGATAAATATCTGCTATTTTCTTTAATTCCTTTAACTTATCTTCTCTTTGCTTTTTAGTTCCTTTAATAACAATTATAAAGTCAACTTCTTTAATCTTTTCATCTCCATTTTTTATTTGGGTCATAAGTGCCTGAAAATTTTCTCTTTCTGCATCCATAGATG
The DNA here is from genome assembly GCA_002477275.1 of Caryophanales bacterium UBA7476. Lineage (GTDB taxonomy): Bacteria > Bacillota_I > Bacilli_A > RF39 > UBA660 > CAG-417. The sequence goes on along the minus strand of DLOU01000060.1, from coordinate 10,240 downwards.
TTGCATCAGATAATTTTCTTGTTGTACTTCGCTCCGACATCAAAAATTCATAATTACTATCTAATCTTCTTACCAACTCATCAGTAGGAATTGTATCTTTTATATGAATACAACTTCTAGTATCTGGTACATTAAATAATTCTTCAAAAAACAATTCATCAATAAATGGTGGTAATTTCTTAATTGTTACAATTTGAATTTCATCTTCATCAACTTTAATGCTACCCATATTTTCATTAACAAAAAAAGGAGCAACTAACTCTATTAAATCACTCCAAACTAATTGTTCTATATTAGCACTAGTTAAATATAGATTTACTAAAAACTGATATATTTCAAGTTTATTAGTTATTTTCTGAATATTTAATCTAGGTGTCATATTATAACATTGCATTTCTACTTCTTCAGCAATATGTTCTAATGCTTTATCATTATCATTAATTAAGACAAAATAATATCTACTAGTAGTAGTTAAATGTTCTCTTTCTAATATTTCTAATCTTTCATATCTTTCTTTTAGAAATCTAATTCTATTTTCATCATTTTTATATTCTTCAATTAAATTACTATAATAATCTTTATTTGCATTAAGATATATCATATCATCTAATTTATAGATTCTTAAATTAAGATCCTTTAATTGATATAAATATTTTAATTGATTAAAGAAATTATTTTTTTGAATATTAGAAGTTAAAGATAAATCAATAGCATCAACTGAAAATACTCTTGCATAAGAATTATCACGAAGTTTTATAATACCATTATCTTCTACATATTGCGAATTAGTAAATACCTGTGAATTTTTAATTTTATTTTTTAATATGCTTTTAGATATGTAATTAAGATTCTTCTTTTCTTTCTTTTTCTTAAATTTTGCTATAATCTTTTCTTCTTTAAGTTTTTTCTTTTCTTCAGAACTAACTTGTTTTTTCTTCAAAATTATTCACCTGTCCTTTCTCTTGATATACGAATGTTTTAATTCTTATAATATATCTAAACATCAGACCAATTACTTTATACATTCTGTTCTTTTTGCTTACATTAATTGGTAATAAACAAAAAACACCTATCATTAAAAAGACTAATGCAGGTATTTTTAGTGGTGTAAAACAAAATAAAACTATAAATGATATTATAATTGGAAGTGCAATTACTACATCCGAAATCTCTATTCCTTTAAAACCTAAATTTCTTTTAATTGATTTTACTGTTATATACCTTTAAATCATAGATCCAAAAAGGAATATAAACTCCAGATATCTTTTTTATATTTTCCTCTTTGTTAAACAACTTTGGCATCAAAGGTCTACCTTTAGAAAGACCCTTAAAAGCTAAAATAGCATCCTCCTTAACCTTCTTAAAAGGAATTAACATACTAGGAGCAACTCCATCTGTAATTTTTTCCTTTAAAATAGCAGTACTACCACAATAAACACAAAATGTTGCAGTAGTAGTCTCATCAGCCATAACTTCAGCCCCACAATTTTTACATCTATAAACATCCATTTCATCTAACTTTTTAAAAGAAGTCGCATTATTATTAACCTTTTTGGAACTAGCATTATTATATTTTTTCATTTCCTCTAAAGTAAACTTATTTCCACAATAACTACAATCCCATAACTGGTTTTTAGGATTAAATTCTATCTTAGCACCACAGGTCGGACATTTATTGTCTAAAACATCCAAATTTCATCACTCCATTCTTCTAGAATAATTTAAATAAATATTCTATCTTTTTCGTTTTTTTATAAGTCTAGCATGTAAAACAACTTTTTCCCTATCATTATAACAAGTAGATAAAGTTAATATTTTATCATTAGTATTAACACTAGCTCCAAAATCATATTTACTTCTAGAAATTATAGTATCTATAAATTTTTGATGTGACTTTTCTGTTCCAAAATTAGTAGTTAAATAATAAGTCTCAGTCGGAATCTTATAAACAGAAATAACCTGCCATAAAGTATTTTCTGAAGGTGTAGATAAATTTATAACATAATTGTCAGTATCCTTATACCAATTATTACTAAAAATATTTTTTAAACTACCAAACATAGTCTTATCAAGTCTTCCATGAGCATAAATTATTGTATTATCTTGTAACTTATCAATATTATTACGATAATCTAAGAATACCCATCCTGCATCATTGGCCTTTTTATTAAATGAATGACTTAAATAATATTTATTATCATTAGTTTGAACAACAGGATAATTAATATTAGTACCATTTACTTTTAAAAATGCCACTGTATCTTTATTTTTATTTTTAAGTTCATTAAAATCAACATTAATTAAAGGTAATTTTACATAACTCCAATAGTCATTATTTGGATCATCTTGTGGAGAATTAACAAGTTCTTCTTTTTCTTCATCAACAGGAACATCTTCTATATTTGTAATTTTATTAATCTCTTCAACTTCTTTTTCGATCTGTTTATTATCCTTATTCCAAAAAAATATTTTATAACCAGAAATAGCCATTATAGAAAAACTAATTATAATCAAAACTACCCAAACCCAAGATCTTAACCTTATCCTTTTTTTATAAAATTCAAATACTTCATCATCCATATTAGTAAAACACCTCCAGAAAGAAAAAAGATGATAATTGCTATCATCTTTTAACCTTACTTTAACTATTGAAATAATTTTTTCTTAATAGCAAATCCTAAAGTTCCTAAACTTATAATTCCAATTACAACATATAGCATAATTCCATCATAAGTATTTGGAACCTCTTTTATAGTATCATCAGTCTTATCAGCTGAATCAACTTTAACTAATTCTTTGTGAGCATCTTCTATTTTTTTAACAAGAGCATCTATTTTATCTTGATCATCAATGCTTAAAGGTCCCATTTCTTCAACTTCTTCACCTACTGAAATAATAACTTCAGCAAATTTTTGTAGACTTTCTTCTGTATATAAAGATTCATCAATATCTTCTAGACTTTCTAAAAGTTCTAATAGTTTAGAATAATCAGCCCTTTGCTTAGCAGAATAAGTTCCATCTTCATTTTCAACAAGAACCTGATTTTCATCAGCCAACTCTGCTATTTCAACACCTTCTGGAATAGTAATATTACCAGTTATTTCACTATTTATTGTAACAGCAGAACCAGCAACAATATACTTTAAAGCAGCAACTGGAGCTTCAATTTCACCACCTATACGTAAATCCGAAACCATTTTTCCACCATCACTAGTTGGAACTTCTCTAATATTAAATGTTGATTCAGCATCAATTACTCCACCAGTAATTTTAACTTCATTTTTTACAGTTGCTGCTGGTGCTGAAGAACCATCATCATAATAAGTTTCAACTGCTTTTGGAGCTTTTAAAGTACTTCCCCGAACTTCAGTTTTAGAACTAAAATTTTCATAAGTTAAATTAAATATAGCAACTGAGCCATTACCAGTAGCAGTAATAATACCACCATTTATTTCTGTATCTCCATAATTCATTACAGTACCAGTGATATTTCCTGTTGAAGTTAAATTTGAATTTGTTATAGTTAAATAAGAATTCTCTTCATTTTTAACTGAAGTAAATACTGAATTAACAGAAATATCTTTAATAGTCATACTCTTATAGTTACGAATGCAAGACGATCTGTTTGATGTACATTTAATCATACCTTTTTTAGTACTATCAATAATTTCTAATTCACCTTTATTATCAATAGCATAATTATCAGATGATTGAGTTAAATTAAATCCATTCAAATCAATAGTTACTTTACTACCATCGTTGATAATAAGTTTTGCTTTATTATCTAATGTAACATTTTGGGTTAATTTTACATTTTCAGTTAAAGTAACACTAGTTGAAATATTTGTACTTAACTCTTGGGCATTAGCAACTTCAGTCATAGCCATAAAACTAAGAGCTGAAAGACCTGCTAATAAAATTTTTTTCATTTCGTTCACTCCTTTTCTATTTAAAATTTTACTACCCTAAGCTAATTATATATTAATTAAGAATTTAAAGCAATACTATTTTTAAAAAAAATGTAAATAATTAATATACAATTAACAAAAAAAGGAATGTATTAACAAAAAAATCCTTATAAAATAAACCTTATGAAAAATAAAGCAATCCATCACATTTACATATATTTACAAAAAAGGAAACCTATTATTATAGAATTTCCCTTTATTTTTTCCTTTTATTCATTGAGGACTCTTTCTCTACAACTTCAACTAACATCTTACCCTCTTTTGAATTAGCATCAATATTAATATTATATTTACCAGACTCCCTAGCAACTGTATCAATTCTTTCTTTATAATTCATTAAATCACCATTAAATAATATGTATTTAAAGTAAATTTATTTACAAATAAATTAAATTATAATATTATAATAATTAACATTTGTATTGGAGACAAAATAACAATGAAGAAATTACCAGGAAAACTAATTAGAAATCAACTTTTAACCACATATGGTATTTATGAGGAAGAATATGATTATTATTTATATGATCATAATTCTATAGAAAACATTTATAAATATATTACGGATTTAAAGTCTATTGATTACTCTAAATATAAAGAACTAATAAAAATTTTATATCCTATATTTTATATTACCAATGAATACAAATACCATTCAGTATCAGATTATTTTTATAAATCAGATAGTAATGAAAATTCAAAACAAGAAATAGAAGAAGAACAAGATATCTCTAATGAAAATTCAGATGAAAAACTAAATATAAAAATAGATGAGGACACAAATGAAGAAACAGATGAAGAAATAGATGAATATCTAGACGAAGAATTAGACGAAGGTAGCACTGTAATAGACCTTAGAGGAGAAGAACAAATACCTTATGATCCATACGAAAATGTAATTTATAATAAAAAGGTTTTATTAGAACTATTAGATTCAGATAATCTTTTAGCTCAAATAGAAGATGATCCTTTCCTTCTTAATTTAATAATAGAAAGTAATCTATTTTTTGAAAACTTACTCGATCAAAAATTTAGACTAGTTACCAAAAATATTTTATTAAAAATTACCGATCAAAAAATGAATAAATACATTTCAAAAATATCTCCATACTGGATTCTTGAAAATATTTATTATACCCAAAACCTAACTAAAGAGGAATTTATCGAAACTTGTGCTTCACAAGATATTGAAACTTATTATAACAATGGAAGAAACTATTTTAGAATCTTACAATTATTTGAACCTGAGTTTTTTAACAAATTTATAAATAGTATTTATATAGACAGTTATAAATATCATCATTACCTATCAATTTATAACTTAAAAGATTATAATAATGACAAAAATATTATTAATAAATTTAATAACCTAAATGAAGATAATATCAAAGAAGGAATAAATGAACCTCCACTTTTTGAATATTTGTTTTCAGGTTTTATAAATTATAATTCTAATAAAAAGCTAAAAGAAGAAATAGATTTATATTTTAAAAATAATAATGAACCTATAAAAACTTTAACAAAGAAAAAATAAAAGCTATCTTTTCATAAGAAAGCTTTTTTAATAATTATTTTTTTAAAGGAGTAAGTACTTCTATACCACCCATGTATGGTTGTAAAACTTTTGGTATTCTTACACTACCATCCTTTTGATATGACTGTTCTAGAATTGCAATCAATGAGCGTGGAGAAGCAATCACTGTGTTGTTAAGTGTTGCAAGGTATTGATTACCATTTTCAGTTTTCATTCTAATACCTAATCTTCTAGCTTGAGCATCTCCTAAAGTTGAACAAGAACCAACTTCAAAATATTTTTGTTGTCTTGGACTCCATGCTTCTACATCACATGATTTAACTTTTAAATCTGCTAAATCTCCACTACAACATTCTAAAGTTCTAACTGCTATTCCCATACTTCTAAAGAATTCTACTGTATAACTCCACATTTTGTTATACCATTCCATAGCATCTTCTGGTTTGCATAATACAACCATTTCTTGTTTTTCAAATTGATGAACCCTATATAATCCTCTTTCTTCAAGACCATGAGCTCCTACTTCTTTTCTAAAACATGGAGAATAACTTGTCATAGCGATTGGTAATTCTTTTTCATCTATAATTTGTCCTTTAAACTTACCTATCATACTATGTTCACTTGTTCCTATTAAATATAAATCTTCTCCTTCAATTTTATACATCATTGCATCCATTTCTGCAAATGACATAACACCTGTAACAACATCACTACGAATCATAAATGGTGGTATTGCATAAGTAAAACCTTTACTTATCATAAAGTCTCTTGCATAAGCAATAGTTGCTTCATGAAGTCTTGCAATATCCCCAACTAAATAATAGAATCCATTTCCACTTGTTCTTCCTGCACTATCTTTATCAAGTCCACCTAATGCTTCACAAATATCTGCATGATATGGTATTTCATAATCTGGTACAAATGGTTCTCCAAATTTTTCTATTTCAACATTTTCACTATCATCTTTTCCAATAGGCACACTATCATCAATAATTTGTGGTATAACCATCATTTTACTTTTTAAAGTTTCAGAAAGTTTACTCTCTTCTTTTTCTATTTCTTGTAATTGACTGTTGATTTCAACAACTCTTTGTTTTTTAGCATTTGCTTCTTCTGTCTTTTTTTCTCTAAATAAAATACCTATTTCATCACTTGTTTTATTTCTTTCCTGTCTTAAAGTATCTCCATTTGATTTTAATTCTCTAATTCTTTGATCTAGTTCTACTACCTCATCTACTAAAGGTAATTTCTCATCTTGAAATTTCTTCTTAATATTTTCCTTTACTTTGTCCTTATTCTCTCTTACGAATTTTATATCTAACATTTCCAATCATTCCTTTCTTACTTGGTATTACAAACTCTACCATCTTGTTTTAAATATATTTGTGAGATTATTTTGTAATTGCCTTTAAACACAAACAGCAACAATAACTTTCACATTTTCGAGATAAAATTTAACATTATTTTCGTTAATTGTTAAGCACTTATGAGAGTCGATTTTGCTTGAAAATTCAAGGATTTCAACCAATTTCCTATTTGAGTGCATAAGCCTACTACAGGATTATTTAATGTATGTAAATAATAAGTTCCCTTTTCTCCTTTTGCACGTATACCAAGACGTCTTGCTTGAGCATCACCTAGAGTTGAACAACTTCCAACTTCAAAATATTTTTGTTGACGTGGACTCCAAGCTTCAACATCACATGATTTAACTTTTAAATCAGCAAGGTCTCCACTACAACATTCAAGTTGTCTTACTGGTACATCAAAATTTCTAAATAATTGTACAGTAAGTTTCCACATTTTTTCATACCATTCCATAGATTCTTCAGGTTCACAAATAACAATCATTTCTTGTTTTTCAAATTGATGAACACGATATAATCCTCTTTCTTCAAGTCCATGTGATCCTCCTTCTTTTCTAAAGCATGGAGAGTAACTTGTCATATTGATTGGAAGTTCTTCACGTTTAATAATTTGATCTTTAAACTTACCAATCATAGAATGTTCACTTGTTCCAATTAAGTATAAATCTTCACCTTCTATTTTATACATCATAGCTTCCATTTCTGGGAAAGACATAACCCCAGTAACAACATCACTATGAATCATAAATGGTGGAATAGCATAAGTAAATCCTGCATCAATCATAAAATCTCTTGCGTAAGCAATCATAGCTTCATGAAGTCTAGCAATATCTCCAAGTAAATAATAGAATCCTTCACCACTAGTTCTACCGGCAGAAGTTTTATCCATACCACCAACTCTTTCAATAATATCTGCATGATATGGTATTTCATATTCTGGAACAACTGGATCTCCAAATTTTTCTACTTCAACATTTTCACTATCATCTTTTCCAATTGGAACAGATGGATCCATTATTTGTGGAATAACCATCATTATATCTTTTACTTTAGTAGATAATTCTTCTTGTTCTTGTTCAAGCTTAACAATTTCATCAGCAGTCTTAGCTATTTCAGCCTTAATCTTTTCAGCTTCATCTTTCTTTCCATCTTTCATTAATTTACCGATTTCGCCACTTAATTTGTTCTTATCTGCTTTAAGTCCATCAGCTTTAACTTGTACTTCACGTACTTTTTTATCAAGTTCATAAACCTCATCAACTAGTGGAAGTTTTTCATCTTGAAATTTCTTTTTAATATTTTCTTTAACTAAATCTCTATTTTCTCTAATTAATTTTATATCTATCATATTTATTTCTCCTCTATTTCTTCAAATCTATATTTTTGTTTTACATCTGGATATTTTTCGTGATCAACCTCACTTAAAAACATTTCAATAGGCCTTGCATAAATACCATCAGAATGATTTGAATTATTATTATCAACGCAACAATAAATAACTAAATCTTCACCTGTTTCACTATGCTTAGCAGTAGTAATTACAAATGCCTTCGAGCCTTTAAAATGCCTATACATTGTATTAAGTTTAATCTTTCTCATTGTATTTTCCTCCTATATATAAACAAAAAAAGAATAGTACAAGGAGTGCAAAAAGCACGGTACCATCCTTTTGTTTAACTTTATTTGATAACGGTAACCCCGGGAGATATCTCCATCTATAGAGTAGATAAATAAGTTTTTAACAGTTATTTTCACCAACCATAACTTCTCTTTGCTTAAAAATTCTTATTATTGTCTCTAATCAACAACTTTAAATTTATTCTAAATCATATTTATAAACTTTTCAAGTATTTTAATGAATATCTTTTGTAAATATTTCGATAACTGGTCTAATTCCATCTTGAGAATCATAATTAACTTCATTTGTACTTGGTTCCATATCTCCTACCGGTACACTTACTCCATTTTCATGAGATGGTATAGCATCAACATGTATACTACTGTCGGCAGTTCCAAGCCAATATGATTGTTCACCAAATACTATAGATTTTCCATTATAGCCTATGTTTTTTATAGCCTCTGCTTCATCAAATGTAAGTAATCTTCCTGTTATTGTACTTGGTGCTCCCATTGAAATAAGTTTATTTACATATCCGTTTTCGCCACTTATATAATCATATATTACACTATTCTCATTATAAATGTAAGGATGCGCTATTGAATTATCAGATCTATTTTTGAAATGCCAACTATCTTGATCATAATATATTGTATTATCATTTGTGTAATCATCTAGTAACAATGTACCATCAGAATTCATCCAATAAGGATACATCATATTATAATTTGCAAATTCAATTGAACCTTTGAAAGTATCACCATATTCAGTTTGTGCTGTTGCTTCTTCACTTTGAAGTCCATATCCAGGTGTATCATCAGAAATACTTCCTGTTTTTGAATAACTTTCTATTATATATCCTACTAACAAATTGTATTTAGCAAATAGTTTTGTTTTTCCATTTTCCGAATTATCACTTGAAATTACAAAAAACTCTTCTGTATCACCTATTTTAACTATATTTCCTGATTGTAAATTTCCTTTTTCTCCACTTACAATTGAGACATTACTCTGTGATGGAGTTGATTCATTATTATCTGTTCCTGTTTTTTGTACATATGTTACTTCAAATTTAAAATAATATGTTTTATCATTTGTATTATCTAAATCACTTGGATTTATTTCACTATCATTTCTATATTCAACTCTTACTTTATATGTATCTCTTGTTGGTGTATCTCCTGATTTTTTTAATAGTGGTCTTCCTCCTGCCATTTCATTTCCTTCACTATCTGTTACTGTATATCTTACTACATCTGGAAGAGTTACTTCTGTTGTATATCCAGAATCACTATATGCTTTATACAATATACCATCATCAGCTATCATAGCATCAATACTACCTGTATTTACTGCATCTACTGTAAATTCATAGAAATCCCCTGGTTCAGATAAAACTACACTATACTCTACTTGTGTTTTAGCTGTATCAGTGATTCTTGCCTTATGATCATCATCCGCTGAAACACTACCTTCTGTTACTTGAACATTATCCCAATATACACTCCAAGTTGCATTTTTAATACCTGTATTTCCATTAATTTTTAATGTAGTTGTTAGTGCTGCATAACCTACACTTATTACTAATACTAAAAGTAACAAAAGTATCATTTTCTTGTTTTTATTTCTACTCTTACTTTTCAATTTTTTCCACTCTTTCTATCTTATTTATACATCTTAATTATAAAATTTCACATCCATAAAGTCAATATTTTCTATCCACCAATTACACAGAACAAAAGATTTAAGTAAA
>DLOU01000038.1:50887-52354 GCA_002477275.1 Caryophanales bacterium UBA7476 | reverse complement strand
AATATTTATATTGACTTAATGCAGGGTTTTTGCTTTCATCTGATGTATCAGCATAATATATTCTAAAGCTAACTGATGGTAATTTATTTTTACCAGGAGATGAATCTCCACTAAATTCTATTGTTGGGGTATTATAATTAATTATTGTGCTATTATCATCTGGACAAGACAAAGCTGTTCTATATGAATATTTTGTTCTAGAAATCTTAGTAGCACATACTTTTGAATCTTCTAATGAACATCCATTGTTATCATAATCAACAACTTTATCAATATATTTATTACCAATTAATGTGCTTAATTTAACACATTTTTCTGCATCTATTACAGTTGGAAGCATATTTCTATTATCGTTAAAATATTCTCTTCCTGCTTGAGTTACTAATTCTTGCTGTTTAATATAATAATTTTGTCTTGATTTCTTTACAACTTTAGAAATTCCTACAACTACTCCAGTAATTAATAATCCTAGAAGAACTACTGCTGCAAGTAACTCGACAAGTGTAAAACCTTTTTTCTTTGTTTTATTGTTCATCTTCTTCACCTATCCTATATATAATGATATCATAAGTAGTTCTGTTTTGCACTAATTTTTTTCTAAAATATTTTTGCTTTTTAATTTTTTTTATACAAAAAAAAGAAAAGGTCAATTTAATCATTTTGTTAAATTTTTGATTATTATGACCTTTTACTTTATTATTTTATAACTATTATTCCACCTGTTTGGAATGAGAATATTTGTGCATCTATATCATTAACGCATTGTGTTTCGTATTCTGATTTATATAGTTTATATGAATAACTTCCTTTATTGCTTGCATAGTTTTTAATTCTAAATTTTTGTGTGAAAGTATTTTGAGTATTAACTCCCCCATTACCATTTTTATAACCCCAATTATATACATCTAATGATTTTTCAGCAGTTGAACATGTACCTACAAATTTTAGATTATCTTTCTTTAAACAACCATATCTTGTTGAATCCCAATGATCCCATGATCCTACATGTCCTGAGTCTATTGAAGCATTTACAGTTACAATTAGATCATTTCCATCTTCACTCCAAGATACACTAGTTATAACTATACTGGCATATGTTTTTGAACCATTTTTTGACCAACTGCTATATGTACATTTATTTCCTGAATAACAACAATTACTCTTATTATTTGCTACGTTACTACCACATGATATTACGCTAGAACCATGTGAAGCATATTTGTTTCCACTTTCATCTTTGCTTCCATTATATGTTACTCCACCATTATGCATTGTACAATATCTCTTTGTAACTGCTGGACCAACTTCAACTGTTGGTTTATTCTTTTTACAAGATGGATTATATTTTCCATTATTTGATATTGTGTATCCTGAAGGGCAGGATGTTGTATATGTACATTTTCCATCTTTTGCTGATAAACTACAACTTGCTCCTCCTGTAGCCGCACAATTTTGACACCATTGTGC
>DLOU01000038.1:4139-50864 GCA_002477275.1 Caryophanales bacterium UBA7476 | reverse complement strand
CTTTCCATCCTGCAAATGTATAGTTCTTTCTAGTTGGCTTTGTTGCTGATAGTTTTAGTGTTACGTTATGTGATTTTTGTTGTGTTGATGGTGCTCCTGAACCACCATTTGCTGAGTATGATACTGCGTATTTAATAGCTGTACAAGATGGATTATATTTTCCATTATTTGATATTGTGTATCCTGAAGGACATGATGTTGTATATGTACATTTTCCATCTTTTGCACTGAGCGAACATACAGCCTGACCTGTAGCCGCACAATTTTGACACCATTGTGCTGTCATTGTTGTTTTTTCGTTCTTTGTATAATTTCCTCCTGGTGAATACATTGTTTTATCTGTTGCTTTCCATCCTGCAAATGTATTATACTTTTTAGTTGGTATTGTTGTTGATAGTTTTAATGTAATGTTATGTGATTTTTGTTGTGTTGATGGTGCTCCTGAACCACCATTTGCTGAATACAATACATTATATTTGTTTGCAATCCATACTGCATATAAAGTTATGCTAGGCTTATTGTTTAATATCCATGTATCTGATACTGGATTTGCTATTTCATATTCATTAGTTGTTGACGTTTTTGTTTTTGACCATCCTGATAATGTATATCCAGTTCGTGTAAATGTTTTTTCAAACTTCTGATTTTTTGTTCCATAATTAAAGTTTTGAGTTGCAGTTGCTGGTTTAGTTGTACCATCGTTTTTATTAAATGTAACTTCAATACTTGTTGAAATATATACTGTTATATTGACTCTCGATATTTTCCCATTTTTGTCTGTTGCACTTATTACTCCATATCTTCTTCCTGGTCCTGTCAATGTTTTTGTACCTTTCTTAGTTGTTGTAGTTGATTTCCTATTATCTGCCAATGTTGTATCTAATTTATCAAATATATTTGACTCATTCCATTCCCATTTAATTTCTTTAATGTTTTCTTCTGTTACTTCATAATTTAATTTTAATCCATCTAATGACCATGTTGTAAATGTTATATTTTTTGTATTTCCTTTTGCTGTTTGAACTTGTGTTGATCCTTTGAAATTACTATTTGCACATTTTGTACTGCTTGATGAATCAGAGCATCTTCCTGCAGTTACTTTTAATGTTGGAGCATCCATATCTATGTCTACTACTTCTTCTTTTTCTGTTGTATTTCCTACATTATCTTGTGCTCTAAATTTTACTTTTTTTATACTACTAACTGATATTTTGGCAGAGTTTGAAGTAGAACAATTTGTCCAGGAACCCCAAGAAGTTCCATTATATGTTTGATACTGACATAAAACATTTTTCTTATATTCTTTTACACCGGAATATGTATCTTTTATGTTACTTGCAGTTATATTCATACTTCCGTCACTATTTATTGTAGTATTCATTTTGTATGTAGGTCCAGTTCTATCTATTTTTACATTAACATATTTTGATTCTTTTTTATTTCCTGCGTTATCTGTATTTCTAAACTTTAAATCTGAACTTCCTTGTGCTTGTACTGTATATGATCTTAATACTGCTGTAGAACAATTTTTCCAGACTCCTTGATTTTCTGTACCTGTTGCACTTCCTGCTTTTATAAATACTTCTGCATTTTTTTTTAGTCCTGATTCTTTATCTTCTCCATCAGAAAATAATCTTACATATTCTTTTGTCCATTTTCCAAATGTATATTTTGCTGCTTTTTCTTTTGCTGATACTTCGTTTCCAGAATTATCAATATAACTAAATGAACCATCGCTATTTTTCTTCATCAAATATCCAACGACATTAATCGTTGGACCATTATTATCTATTTTTATTTCTACTGTATTACAATCACCTTTATTGCTTGCTTTATCGTAAATTCCTTCAAATTTATAGCTAGATGTTGTACTTGTTGTAACTTCATGTTTTCTTGTTTCTTGTACACATCCACTTGCTTCATCTTGACAATTAGCAGTTAACGTTACTTTTCCGCTTGTCCAGTTTGATGTATCACTTGTTACTGTACATATTGGGGCAGTTTTATCAATTTTTATTTGACCTGTCGTACCTTCACATGTTTCTCCTTCGTTGTTATATCCTATTATTTTATATTTGAATATTCCTTCTGTTGTAATTTTATTTGTACTTTCTTTTGGTGGAACTTTAACTTCTTTTGTGTAAATTGTTTTATTATCTTTATCTAATAAAATCAATGTATACTTTGTCATTCCTCCTGAAATATTAAACGTTGTTGTTACATCTTTATTTGTCCAGTTTCCGAATTTATAACTATTACTATTTGAAACTTTAATTCCACTTCCAATTTCACAATTTAAATCCATATCAAGTGTTACTTCCCCTGATTTAGAATGGCCTAGTTTTCCTTTAATGTTATATGCCCATACTTCTACATAAAATGTACCAGTTGAATTCAATTCAATATTTACTTTTTTACTTCTAACTGGTTTAGTAATTGTTACCCAGTGTGAATCATATTCAATTACATATTTAGTATCTACTTTTCTATATATGACATATCTATAACTTGTTAAATCACTTTCTTCTTTATCTGTTTCAGTTTTACTATCATAATTGATTGTTGCTACTACTGTTTCTACCTCGTTTTTTTCTTTTGTAATATTTTCACCTTGCTTTGGCGAAAGAGTTACAATTGGAGTTTTATAATCAGGAGAAGTATAAGCTGTAAAACAATTTAATTCGCCGTGATATAGATATTTTGTGTTATTAAGTTTAGTTACACATACTCTACTATCTACATCATTACATGCTTTCCGCTTGTAATCTACTACTTTATCAATATATCTTCCATCCAATAATACCTTTAATTTGACACAATTTGTTTCACCTGGTGCTCTAGGAAGTGTATTTCTATTATCATTAAAATAGTCTCTTCCTGCTTGAACTAATAATTCTTCTTGTTTTTGATAATATCTCTTTTTAGCTTTTTCTACATATTTACTATATCCAGCAATCGCAACAGTCATTAAAAGTCCTAAGATTGCAACTGCTGTTAATATTTCTAGTAATGTAAAACCTTTTCTATTCTTTATCATCTTTACTCACCATACCTATGATAAAATTATAACATAATAGTTTAATTTTTTGAACAAAAAAATAAAGATAATTTTTATCTTTATTCCATTACATTAACTATCATTTCACATGTATCTTTTATTGCCATTTTCATATCATGTAACATATCAGGATATTTCTTTTTATATAAATAAAGAGCTCCTAATCCAATTGTAGTTCCTATTAATAGTTTTTTCTTCATATTATTCACCTCATAATTAGTATTAACTAATCAAGTGAATTTATTCCTTCTATAAGAAATTTTTTTATTGTTGTTCTTCTTATATTATCGTTATTATTTGATATAGCATGCTTAAATGCATCTTTTTCTCCAACAATAAATAATCTTTTTTTACATCTTGTTACTGCTGTATATATTAATTTTCTATATAACATTTTATTGAACTCTTTTACCAACGGTATTATTACTATGTCAAATTCGCTTCCTTGACTCTTATGAATTGATATTGCATATGCTTTTTTAAAATTTAAGAAATTTGCTTGTGTATATTTCACTTCATTTCCATCAAAGTCTACATATATTTCTTTTTTTGATGAAGTGTTTATTTTTTCTATTATTCCTATATCACCATTATAAACGTTTTCATCTGGCATATTAGTTAATTGAAGTATTTTGTCATTTTCTCTATAAATAACATCTTGAACTTTTAGTTCTTTTTTATTCTTTGATTTTTTATTAAATACCTCAGTTAATTCTTCATTAATTTTATCAATACCATTTAATGTTTTATACATTGGAGCAAGTATTTGAAAATTTTTATATGAATAATCACTATAATTATTTGATAGTTCTTTTATAGTTCCAATTACATCTTTACTTTTACATTCAATAAAGGTTAAATCAACATCTTTGTTAAACATTTTTTCATCGTATACACCTTCTTTAATTGCATACGCTAAAAGTGTTATATTTGATCCTTCTTTTTGTCTATATAGAGAATTTAACCTTCTTACTGGCACTTTACCGCTTTCAATTAAATCTTCAAGCACAGTCCCAGGACCAACACTTGGAAGCTGATCAACATCTCCTACTAAAACAACCTTTGTATCAGATCTTAATCCTTTTAAAAGGCTTGAAAATAAGTATACATCTATCATACTAGCTTCATCAATTAGAACAAATTCTGTCTTACTTTTATTATACTCATTTACTTGAAATTTATTATTGTCTTTGTTCCATTTTAAAAATCTATGTATAGTAGATGCTTTTAATCCTGTTTTTTCACTCATTCTTTTTGCTGCTCTTCCAGTTGGTGCTAAAAGTGTTATTCTATCATTTAGTTCATGAGGTTTAATTTTGTTTACTATTCTATAAAGTTCACATATTCCTCTTAATATTGTTGTTTTTCCAGTCCCAGGACCACCTGTTATAATAAGAAAATTCTTCAAACTACTTTCTTTAATTGCTAATTCCTGGTCTTCGTTATAATCAATATCAAAATATTTTTCTAATTCTTTTACTTTATCATCAATATCTTTAATTATATTATCTTTTTTATGAATTAAAATATTAATTCTTTTCACGATGTTAGTTTCTGCTTCATACATATCTTTTAAATAATATAAATCATCTAAAAGTATTAATTCTTTTTGGTTTAATAGTTCTTCTAATGCATCATTTAATTCTTCTTCGCTTGTTCTTATTCCTAATACTTTATCTATATATGGTTTAAGTTCTTTTTTATAAAAAGCACTGTGTCCTAAATTATTAATTAATTCTGTTTCTACATATATTATGGCTGCCTTTACTCTTATTATGTCATCTTTTGGTATATTATTTTTTAAAGCAATTTGATCTATTCTTTTAAAAGAAATATTATCTATTTTAGAATAAATATCATAAATATTATCGCTAATTATTTCTAGTGTTTTATCCTTGTAAAAATTATATACAAGCATCGATTCTCGTGTTGTAAAACCAATGTTACCAAGTTTTATAATAGTATCATAACTTTTTTCATATTCTTTTAATTTGTTATGTAATTCATCTACGTTCTTTTTTGTTATTCCCGGTATCAATAAAAGATTATCTGGTGTATTTAAAATAATATCTAATGTTTTTTCTCCTAATACTTTTACTATTTTTTCTGCTTTCTTCTCACCGATTCCACTAAATTGGCCTGATGTTAAAAAAGCTACTATACTATCTTTTTCTTCTGGTTTAACTCTTTCATAACTTTCAACTTGAAATTGTTTTCCATATTTATCATGTTCTACAAAGTTTCCGTAAAAAATATAAGTATCTATTTCATTAAGTTCATGAAAGTATCCTGTAAATGTAACTGTTTTATTAATTATTTCTTCATCATCTATATTTGACTCTTTTACTTTAAAAAGGCCAACAATATATCCAGTTTCTGAATCATATATATTTCTTTTATATTCACCTTTTATATAGTTACTCATCTATATCACCTAATATATATGGATATTCTACTTTTTTTAATTTAACATTTACAAATTTATCGTTATCTAGCTTTTTATTTAGTTTTACTAATAAGAAATTACTAGTATGACCTAATGTATAACCATCTTTAGCATTTTCGGTTAATACTTCTACTTCTTTTCCAACAAAATTATTCATGTAATCTATTTCAAGTTCTTTAGATACTTCAATTAATCTTCTTGCTCTTTCTTTTTTTACGCTATTATCTAGATGACCATCCATTTTTTCTGCTTTTGTACCTTTTCTTACTGAATAAGGAAATACATGCATTTTTGAGAAACCTATTTCTCTAGCAGTCTTAATAGTCTCTTCAAAATCTTTCTCTGCTTCTCCAGGAAAACCTACTATTATATCAGTTGAAATTGAAATATCAGGTCTTATTTTTCTTATTTCTTTTATTTTGTTTTTAAAATACTCTAAATCATATTTTCTATTCATACTTTTTAAAATTTTATCTGAACCTGCTTGAAGTGGAATATGTAAGTGATTAGCTATTTTGTCATTTTCTTTTAATATTTTTAATACTTTATCATTCAATTCTGTTATTTCTATTGATGAGATACGAAGTCTTTTTAAATCATTTATTTTTACTAATTCTTCAAGCAAATTTGCAAAATTTGTTTTTAAGTCAACTCCATAATTACCTGTATGTATTCCTGTGAGAACAATTTCCCTATAACCGTTTTTAGTCAATTCTTTTACTTCATCAATTACTTTATTAAAGTCTTTACTTCTACAAGCACCTCTTACATATGGAATTATACAAAATGAGCAGAAATTTCTACATCCATCTTGTATTTTTATAAATGCTCTTGTTCTTCCTTCGAAAGTAGTTATGAACATATCTTCAAATTCTTTTTGTTCTTCTTTTGTTAAATCTCTTATATTTTCTTTGTTTTTAAAGTATTCATCTAAAAGTTCTACTATTTTACTTTTATCTTTTGTACCTAAATAAATATCTACTCCATCTTCTTTGTAATCTTGATTTGCTTCAATAAAGCATCCCATCGCTACTACACAAGCATCTTTATTCCTTTTTATTGCATTTCTAATTATTTTTTTTGATTTATTATCAGATGTATTAGTTACACTACAAGTATTTATTATATAAATGTCACATATGTCATCAAAGACTTTTATTTCATATCCATTTTTTTTAAGTTCATTTGCTACAAATTCACTTTCATACATATTTACTTTACAACCAAGAGTATATATTCCAACTTTCATCTCTATCGCCTCTTTTTCCTTTTATATTATAACAACATTAAATTAAAAAAACTAGATTAATCTAGTTTCTTTTGTAATTCTTTTAATGCAGCTATAAATTCGTTTGTTTTCTTAATTTCTTCATCAAATTTTTCGTAATTAGCAGTGTTTTCTAATTCTAAGTCATTTTTATTAATTTTTTCTGGATGAAGTTTTTCTTCTTCTTCAAATTTCTTTCTTTCTATACCATATACTGGAGAAATTATCGGACTGTTTGTAAATTTAGTCTCATACACATCTTTTTTATTTGGTAAAATTGAAGGGAATTCAACTTTTCTTACTACTTTTGATGTTTCAGTGTTATTATCCTTGATTTCAGCTTTCTCTGGAACAATTACTGTACTTTGAATACTATCAGTCTTATTTACAACAATATTTTCTTTTATTTCTTCTTTATTTGATTCTATTTCTTCTATTTTTTCTTCTAACTGAATTTGACTAATTGTTTGTTTTTCTTTTTCCCATCTTTCTTGTAATTGTTCAATTGTTATTGGTTCATCGCCTTCGTCATCATAACCAATAGCTTCATTATTATTATATATTTCTCTTCCTCTTTCCATTAATTCATCTAAACTTATAATAGCATTTTCTTCTTGCTCTCTTTCAAAATTAGTAAGAGTAATGTTCTTTTCTTCTTCTAATAATTCTTCTTGCTGTTCCTCTTGTTCTTTTAAACTAAGTTCCATTGTTAATTTTTCTAAAGCTTCTTTTGCTTCTTCTTCATCTAATTCAATTGGAGCATAAACTAAATTTTCTTCTTCATTTACTTCATATTTAGATACAGTTTCTTCTTTTTTTATTTCTTCTTTTAATTCAGATGTATTATCTTCTGGATTACTGTCTAAAACTTCATCTATAATGTTTACTTCTTGATTATCTTCTGCAATTTGGACTTGTTGTTCTTCTATTTTAGTACTTTCTAAAAGTTCTATATCTTCTTTACTCTTTTCTACTTCTTTTGAAAGTTCTTCAACTACATCTATTTTTGGTTCTTCCTTGTCAATTACAACTACTGGTTTTTCTTCTATAGATACTTTCTCAATGCTTTCTTTTTCTGGAAGTACAACTACTGGACTATTCTTTTCATTTAGAATTTCCATTGTCAATGTATCATTTAACTCTTTAGTGTTTTGTTTTTGTTTTCTTTTTTCCTTATTTTTAATAATTAAATGTATAGTTACCATAAGCCCGCTAATTAGTATTATACCTATGCATATTGTTATAAATGTACTACTTTTTACAATACTTGTTAAATCGATCATTACATCCACCTCTATCTAAATTAAGTCTATCATAAATATTTTGTAATGTGAACTAAATAATTATTAATTTAAAAATTTTGTCATGTGGTTTACATATCTATAATAACATATATTTTAATTATTCTAAATTATTTTTTTTCTCATATCCTTTAATATGAAAGAAAAATTTATAAAAAGTACTCTTATATTAATGATTGGTGGAGTTATTACTAAGATTTTAGGAATGGTTTGTAAAGTTATTTTATCGAGATATTTAAAAACAGATGGTATTGGTATATATATGATGATTCTTCCTTCCTTTATTTTATTTGTAAATCTTGCTTCTTTTGGCTTTCCTGTAAGTATTAGTAAACTTGTTAGTCAAGGAGATAAAAATAATAAAAAACTTATTTTTACTTCAACAATATTTGTAATGTTAATAAATATATTATTAATGATTTTTATTTTAATTTTTTCTAAAACTTTAGCTTTAAAATTATTACATAGTGAAAAATGTCTAATATCACTAATGTCAATTGCTTTTGTTATACCTTTTACATCTATATCTAGTTTACTAAGAAGTTATTTTTTTGGAAGGGAAAAAATGCTTCCACATATAATATCTAATATTGTTGAGGATTTAGTTAGAATTTTGCTTCTTTTAATTCTAATTTATAAATTTAATTATTTAGAGATAAAATATCAGGTTGCTCTTGTTATTTTATCAAATATTATATGTGAAATTATTTCTATTATCGTTTTGTTCTTATTTTTACCTAAGAATTTTGTTATTACAAAAAAAGATATTTATCCCAGTAGATTATATTTAAAAGAAAGTCTTTCTATTAGTGTTCCAACTACATTAACTAGATTAGTTTCTTCTGTTTGTTATTTTTTAGAACCTATTATCCTAACTAATACACTTATTTTGGTTGGTTATTCAAATCAATATATAGTATATGAATATGGCATTATTAATGGTTATTCATTACCTATAATTCTTTTACCTAGTTTTTTTACTCTTGCTCTTAGTCAGGCTCTACTTCCTAATATTTCGAAAGAATATAATAATGGTAATGTAAAATCTGTTAAAAGAAAGGTTAAACTTTCTATTTTCTTTTCACTTATTATTGGTATTTCTTTTACTATAATATTGGAATTATTTCCAGAACAAATTCTTCTTTTACTTTATAAAACAAATAAGGGAGCTAAATATATACGAATTCTTGCTCCTGTATGTTTATTTCAATATATTCAATCTCCACTTTCAGCAGTTCTAGATGCTACTGGGATGTCAAAAGAAAACTTTATTTCAAATACTGTGGGTGTTTTGATAAGACTTATATTTTTACCTCTTTTTTCTTTACTTAAGATAGGATTATTTGGATATATCTTATCTACCAGTTTAAATATTGTTGTAGTAACTTACTTAAATTATAAGCAGGTTAAGCGTAAATTAAAATAAAGAAAGACTATTTATCTTTCTTTATTTCTTGTTTTATTTTATATAAAAAGTTAAGAGCATCCATTGGAGTCATCTCAAGTGGATTAATCGCTTCAATTTCTTTTTCTATTTTGCTTTCTTTCACTACTGGTTCAAATGTATCAAATAAACTTGTTTGTTCATATGGACTTATTTCTTTTTGTTTATTTTTACTACTATTTTCGTATTTACTAAGTATTTCTTTACTTCGAGTAATTAAACTGTCTGGAAGTCCTGCAAGACTTGCTACATGAATACCATAACTTTTATCTACTGCACCTTTTTTTACTTTATGTAGGAATGTTATATGTCCATCTTCTTCAAGTGCAGAAACATGCACATTTTGTAAATTCTTTAATTTTTTATCAAGTGATACTAATTCGTGATAGTGTGTTGAAAACATTGTTTTAGCTTTTATTTTATCATGTATATATTCTAGAATAGCCTGAGCAAGTGCCATCCCATCATATGTTGCAGTTCCTCTTCCTAATTCATCAAAAAGAATTAGACTATTTTCTGTTGCTTCACTTATAGCATATTCTGCTTCTTTCATCTCAACCATAAATGTTGATTCTCCACTTACTAAATCATCGCTTGCTCCAATTCTAGTAAATATCTTATCAAATATAGGCATTGTTGCACTCTTACATGGAACAAAACAACCAATTTGAGCCATTATTATTGTAATAGCACATTGTCTCATATATGTTGATTTACCAGCCATATTAGGACCAGTTATTAATAATATATTTGTTTTTTTATCCATAATAATGTCATTGGGGATATATTTATCTTTCATTACTTTTTCTACTACTGGATGTCTACATTCTATGAATTCAATTTCTTTATCATCTGTAAGGGTTGGTCTTACAAGTTTATTATCATCACTTACTACTGAAAAACTTTGAAGCATATCAACTTCACTTATTATTTTAGAAATTTCTTGTAAGTTTGTTATATATCTTTTTACTACTTCTCTGGTATCCATGAACAACTTATACTCTAAATTAATAATTTTTTCTTCAGCACCTAAAATAATGTTTTCCTTTTCTTTAAGAAGTGGTGTTGTATATCTTTCACAATTTGCTAGTGTTTGTTTTCTATCCCATCCCCACTCATCTTTAACTAAATTCTTATTACCTTTAGTTACTTCAATATAATATCCAAATACTTTGTTATAACCTACTTTTAAATTCTTTATTCCAGTTCTTTCTTTTTCTTCTCTTTCAAGTGTTAAAATAAAGTCTTTTGATCCTGATTTAACTGTTCTTAATTCGTCAAGTTCACTATTATAGCCATCTTTAATTAATCCACCTTCATGAACTGTAAATGGTGNNTCATTTATTGATTTTTCAAGTAGTTCATATACTTCGTCTAGTGTTTCTAATTTTTTATCGTAGTTTAAATCTTCTAATATCTTTTTTATATTTGGTAAATGTTTTAACGAATTTTTTAGTTGAAGTAAATCTTTGGCATTTAAGTTACCATAACTTACTCTACCAGCTAAACGTTCTAAGTCATATACTTCATTTAACTCTTTCATTAAGTCATCTCTTAAAATGAATTCAGTAGATAATTTTTCTATTAAATCATAACGTCTTTCAAGTTCTTTTCTACTTGTTAATGGATTTTCTATATTATATTTTAGAAATCTTGAGCCCATGGCTGTTTTGTTTTTATCAAGTAGCCACAAAAGAGAATACATTCTATCTCCTGATCTAATAGTCTCAGTTAATTCAAGATTCTTTTTTGTGTTTCCATCAAAAATTAAATGACTTTTTTCTTTAATTACTTCTACTTTTTGAAGATGAGTAAGAGTTTGTTTTTTTGTATCAACAATATATCTTAATAGATGCTTGATAGTTGTTGTTATTCTAACATCTTCTTCATCACTATAAATGTATGAGTAGATGTCATCTTCACACAAATCATCTGTTATTGTCACTAATACATTATAGTTTGTTCTAAGCGTATTAACTAATCCTCTATCTATAGTACTATTAACTATTATTTCTGAAAAATTATTTCTTACTACTTCTCTTATAACACTATGTTCGTCTTTATCAACTATTACAACATAGAATTCACCTGTAGAAATATCTGTATAACTAATTCCATAGCAATAAGAAAAATCATATATATTACTAATATAGTTATTTGATTTCGAATCAACTCTATCATCAAGTCTTGTTCCTTTTGTTACTACTTGTATTACTTCTCTTTTTACCATACCTTTAGTAGTTTTAGGATCTTCCATTTGCTCACATATAGCAACTTTATATCCTCTTTCTATTAACTGATCTATATATCCTGCATATGCATGATGAGGTATTCCACACATTGGAACTCTTTCATCAAGACCTGCTTGCTTTCCAGTTAATGTAAGTTCTAATTCACGACTTACAAGTATAGCATCATCAAAAAACATTTCATAGAAATCTCCAAGTCTAAAAAAGATAATTGTGTCGTCATAATTATCTTTAATTTCCATGTATTGTTTCATCATTGGACTTAGTTTTTCTCTATCTACTTCATCTCTACGCATAATACTTCACCACTTTTTCTAATATTATTTATTTTAACAAATGAAAAAAAGAAAAACAAGAGATAACTCTTGTTATATTCAATCAATATTATTTAATTCTTTTAATACTTGTTTAAAATTTTTAGCTTCTATAATCTTTATTTTATATCCATGTTTTTCTTTTTCTTTTACAGCTTCTTTATAATTATCACCAGTTGGCGCTATAAAAACTGTACATTTATTTTTTACCGCACCCTTTAATTTATATTTAATTCCATCTATTTCTCCAATATTTCCTTCTTCATCTATTGTTCCGGTTCCAGCTATTTTCTTACCTTTAGTTATATCTTTATTTATTAATTGACTATATATTTCAAGTGCCATCATAAATCCACCTGATGGACCACCTTCACTCTTTTTAAATTTAATGTCTACTTTAGGACTTACTTCATATGAAATATCATTAATCAAAGATACCCCAATATATTTTTCTCCTTTTTCTTCATATATTTTTGCTGTTTTTGTATATTCTTTATTTTTTCTTTCAATTTGAATACTGACTTCACTACTATTTTCTAGATTATTAATATATTCTTTTAAATCACCAAATTTATTGATCTTATTCCCATCTATTTCTAAAATCTTATCTCCTATTTTTAAATCTGTATCCGCTTTCTCCGAAATATAATACACATATAGTCCATTATTTTTTTCTTTTATTTCTTTTTTAGCATTAGTGTATGCTACAAAAATTGCATTATTATTTGCATTTTTTAACATTATCTCATTTCTAAAATCAATGTCTTCTGTACTTTCATTATCATTATATGTATATTCACTTATACTTTCTCTTTCATATGATGGAATAATGTAGCTTAATAAATAAGTTGAAAGAGTTCCTTTTAGTTCAGAAACGTATGTTAAAGAAAAACTTCCTTTTTTCTTTTTGGCTCCTTCTACTTTTACTCTATCAGTTGCACTAATTACTCCACCACCAGTAATAATGTAATAATCAACTGGGTAAGTACATAGTATAAAAGTGATTAAAAGTACAATTAAAAACTTCCATTCATCTTTTAAAAATTTTTTTATTTTACTTAAAATATTATCAATCATTAAATCATCCTCTAAATCATTATAACAAATAGGAGAAAAAATATGACTACTATTTTTAATAATTTTACAAAAAAACTTATTTTATTTACTTTAATACTTATTTTTATACTATCTATCTTTAATTCTAAACTTGTTGTTTTTTCTGTTAAAGAATCATGCATTCTTTTTTTTAATAATCTTTTTGGACCTATTTTTATATTCTATACTTTATCAGATTTACTT
Source organism: Caryophanales bacterium UBA7476 (assembly GCA_002477275.1). Lineage (GTDB taxonomy): Bacteria > Bacillota_I > Bacilli_A > RF39 > UBA660 > CAG-417. The sequence goes on along the minus strand of DLOU01000038.1, from coordinate 37,486 downwards.
ATTAACTATAATATATTAAAAGTATTTAAATTAAATTTTTTTAATAGAATCTCTAAATTTTTAAATATTAATCCAAATTCTTTATTCATTATTTTCTTTAGTATGATTACAGGTTTTCCAAGTGGTAGTAAGTATATTACAGATTTTTATAACAAAAAACTAATTAATTATACTGAAGCAATATATTTGCTTACATTCACTCACTTTTCTAATCCACTTTTTATTTTGAATACCATTGGAATTCTTTTTGGAAAAAATTTATCTATTAAAATACTTTGTAGTACCTTTTTAAGTAATTTAGTTCTTGCTATTATACTTAGGCCAAAAAATAATACTATCTCTTATACAGAGTATAAAACTAATCATTCTAATATTACTTTGACTTTAACTAATTCTTTTAGGAAGACTTATCAAATTATTATGATTGTATTATCTAATTCTATTATCTTTACTACAGTTGGATATATAATTACTAAAAATATTGATAATTCTTTTTATAATCTTTTTGTTTTTGGATTACTTGATTTAACTAAAGGAATAACTTTACTTTCTAAGTTTAATTTAAATAATTTAATTAAAGGAATACTACTATGTACTCTTATATCATTTGGGGGAATTAATGTAAATATTCAAGTAAAAAGTATTATAGAAAAAGAAAAGTTACCATATATCTACTTTTTATCAGGTAGAATAATAGCAACTTTTCTTAGTATTTTGATATATTTTATAATTAATTATTTTTTATGATTGCTATTCTTAATATTAGTTTGACATAGAATCTTCGCCTTCTCCTTCAATTCCAAGAATCAAACCTGTTTTCTTATCCATTTTAAATTTATTTACAACAGAATTTGTTTCTGTAATAATAATAGTCGCCTCATAATAAGTATCAAATTCTTCTATTTTTATTGTATTATATTCATTTTTATAAAGTGAATTAATAATTTTTGTTGCCTCTTCTAAATTTATTTCTTTTGGTTTTTCTACTTTTTCTGTTTTTTCTTTTGAATCATTTGTTTTATTTTCACTGCTAAATATTATAAATATACCTGAAAAAGCAATCAACGAAACTAGTAATATCACTAATACTGTTATAACTATCTTTTTTTTCATTTTATCTTTTCCTTTTTTTTATTTTTTTGTCCACCATATTGCTACTGTTTCCGCCTCAGATCTATTTCCTGCATCATCTATTGTGTAATAATCAAAAAATGTAGCATCATCATCACATGTTTTGTCCCATTTATCAGTTTTGATGTCTTTAGTTTCAGTACATGTACTTCCATTTGAATAATGATATTCTTTTTTTACATATCTAACTCCACTACATCCGTTTTCATATGTTGAACCTTGATCTCCATAATGGTATGTCCATCCAATGTCGTAGTGATTAGCACCAGTAGTTGTAACAGTAATTGCACAAGCTACCGTATTTTTTGTACAAGTACTTTCAACTGATGTACTAGAACTATTTGCATGTACATTGTCAATGTATGGTCTTGTAGGCTTTAAACTGTCGTATTTACTATAACATCCATAATTATACTGTGATCCTGATGAATAATATCTAAAATTATAATGTTTTATTTGATCTGATATCCAAGTTTTTTCAGTTTTAACTTCAGTATAAGAATTAGTACTACCTTGATTTTCTTTTTTATAATATGATTTTGTTGAATATAAAGAATAAATTTTTATTTTTCCATAATCATTTCTCCAACTACCTACTTCGTCCTCACAATATGACCAATTTGCAAGTGCTGTTACGTTTCCGCTTACTGTTGTTGAACTTGTTAACTTAGTTGAAGTACTTCCTGATTTTACCCAATCAACAAAATCATAACCATTTCTTGTTGCTCCACTACATAGTGTTCCCCATGTTGATCCATATGGTTTTGTTATACTTGTACAACTACCTGAACCACTGCTATAATTATAAGTTAAAGTATAGTTATTAGGTACACATACTGGATATAATGTTACATTGCCTGATGGTGTATAACCTCCACCAGAACTATACATAATTGATGTTCCTGTGCTTGATGTCGTAAATCCACATGTGTATCCTGTTTGAGATACTGATGGAAGACCAATGCTTCGAGCACTCCAGTCAGCATAAACTGTTACTGCTGAATTTGTGCTAATCCATTTTCCATCTGATGATGTATACCCTGTTGCACTATTTTCAAAGGCTAAAGTTTTTGTGTTTTTTAATATTTTAGGGGATGAGGACGACTGTGCTATACGCCAACCATTAAATGCATATGTACTTGTAAGTGTTGTATCTGTGAAAGTAAGATTTGAAGTGTTTCTTGTTGCTTTTGAACCTGTGTTTTTTATTGTGACTGTATATTTTCTTTCAGGTAATGATGTTAGAGATGTTGGGGAAATTGATGAAGAGTTATATGTTGCTGTTACATATGTAGGATTTGCGTTAGTTGTTGCTCCATTTCCGTTTAATGTAATTCTAGTGGAATTAGGAATTAAATTTGCATAAAGTGTTAAATTTCCGTCATATTTCCATGTTCCATCTGAATATGCATCTGTCCAATAAGTTGTGTTTTTAAGATTTTTTCCATTACTATCATATACTAGAGCTCCAGTACTTGTCTTCCATCCTTTAAATGTATATCCGTCTTTAGATACTTTACCAATGCTATTATTTGACTTCTTTCCATATGTCATTGTTCTTGAAGTTGAACCTGTGTATGTTCCTCCATTTGGATCAAGCGTTAAAGTATATTTTTTCCCTTCCCAACAAGGATATGCATATACTATTGAAGTTTTATTAGTACATATATCAGTTGCACTTATATTTTTACCTGTACAACCATCATTGATATTCCAACCTGAAAATTGATATCCTGTTTTTGTTAGTGTACATAATGATTGTCCCCAACTACTTCCAATTCCTACTGTAATAGAGCCAGGAGTGCAAGTTGTATTTGGAGTTCCACTTGATGAATAATATAATGTACACTCAGTGTTTTCTTTTTCTTTAACAGAACTTAATAGTGCTAGTGGTGCAACTATCTTTATGTGATATCTATCTCCCAGTTCACTATGGTTGATTGGTATATCTATTGAAATTGTATGCCCATCTTTTACACTTATTAAATCTTCATTTAAATATGAAAATCTTAAATCATTATATTCTTTTTTAGTTGAAGTATCATCTTGATGGTCAACATCCAAAACTGTTCCAGTTGATTCTAATTCATATTTTATATTTTGCTGTTTGTATGTTCCATCTTCTTGCTTTACAACGTCTGGATATATAATATAGTTTTCTTTGTCACTTGCAACTATGATTAGTTTTTTTTCATCGGTTCCATCCTCAAATTGCTTTTCGAATTTCAAAGTAACTTCTAATGTACCATTTTTTTTGTCATGTATTTTGTTACTATAACCTATAATTGCATAATTAGTTATATCACTTTGAATTACTCTTGAAACTGTGTTTTTATATGATTCTACATGATTTTTTACATTTTCAATTTCTTCTTCTGATTTATAATCCATTAATGTATTTAATAACGTAATAGCTACTACTGCAACTATTACAAAACACACTAATAATTCTACTATTGATAATCCTTTTTCGTTTAATTTTCTCATATACTCTCCTATTTTGCAGGTCTTAATTCAATACTAGCATAACTATAATATACTCCGTTTGAATCATCTGTTTTTTTATCTACGTGCTTTATTTCTACAATTAATCTTTTATATCCTACTTTGTAATTTTTAGTTGCATCATAATTTGGCATATTTTCTATATATAATTGGAGTGGAACTGAAATATTTTTTAAGTCATCATGTTTGCTTGCTTCAACAGGATTTATTGCTTTTTCCTTCAAATCTTTTGTACAATAATCAACCAAATATACGCTTGTAATATTTGATTCGTCTATGAAATATTGGCATTTTTGTTTATTTTCTTTTGATAAAAGTGTACATAATTCAAAAGGCCCCACAGTAGGATCAGCTTTATCAGTTATATCATCATCTTTCACCGTATTATCAAGTGGTTTGAATGTATACATTTGACCAGTTAATTTTGCGTGAACTGAATTAATTACATTAGCCGTGTCTGTCTCTATAAACGTCTTTATATAAAAAGCAATATATTTTGAGTCTAAGTCATCATAGTTTTCTGTTCTGTTATATTTTCCCATTAATGGAATATAGTTTTCAAATATAATAACAAATATTGCTGCTACGAATAGTGCACATACTAATGTTTCAGCCAAAGCAAAGCCTTTTTCACCCAATTTTCTTGACATAAAATCCCTACCTTCATATTTTCACATATTTTAATTATAAACTAATATGTAATAAAATTCCATATAATTTTTCTATTTATTTTTTTTATTCGTTTGCTATGATTTAATTATTTTACGTAAAACTTTTTTTATTTTCTTTATTTTGTAGTAGTTTATAAAAATAGACTAATTGTTAATTTTATTTCTTGATATTTTATATCAATTATTATATACTTGATATAGTAGAGTGTTTTGCTCTAATAGAATAAAAAGGATGGGATAAAACATGGTAGCATTTGATTTTGTCAAGTCACCTATAACTAAAATTGTCGATGCAATTATTATTGAATCTTCTAAGAAAGGTGCCAGTGATATACACTTTGACCCTAGAGATGATGGAATGATGGTTAGACAAAGAATTGATGGTGATCTTGTTGATTATACATTTATTCCTAAAGTGTATGAAAGAAATTTAACAACTAGATTAAAATTAATGTCTGGTATGAATATAACTGAAAGCAGACTTCCTCAAGATGGTGCTATAAAAGGAAAATTTGGTGTTGAAGATCTTGATATGCGTGTGTCTGCTCTACCTACAAATGAAGGAGAAAAAATAGTTATTCGTATTTTAGATTATTCTAAGAGCTTAGATGGTATAGAGGAACTTGGTTTTAATGATGAAAACTTTGTTAAACTTAAAAATATGATTGCAGTTCCTAATGGTATTATTTTAATTACTGGTGCCACTGGTTCTGGTAAGAGTACTACATCCTATTCCATTCTTCAGGTATTAAATAAAGAAGAAACAAATGTAATTACTGTTGAAGATCCAATAGAAATGAATATTGAAGGATTAAATCAAGTTCAAGTTAACTCTGAAATAGGTCTAGACTTTGCTACTGTTCTTCGTTCAATCTTGCGTCAAGATCCAAACGTTATACTAATTGGAGAAATTCGTGATAGTGAAACTGCTAAAATAGCTGTTAGAGCTTCAATTACAGGTCACCTTGTTATCTCTACAATCCATACTAATAATTCACTAGCTACTATTGAAAGACTTTTGGATATGGATGTTGAAAGATATTTACTTTCTACTGCACTTACTGGTATTATTTCTCAAAGACTTGCTAAAACTGTTTGTCAAAATTGTAAAATTACAAGACAAACCACTCCATATGAAAAGAAAGTTTTCAGTTTAGCACTAAATAAAGATGTTGATACTGTTGTAGATGCAAATCATAATGGTTGTGAACATTGTAATAAAGGTTATAGAGGACGTATTGCTATTCAAGAAGTTCTTGAAATTGATGATAGTATTAGAGCAGCTTTAAATAATCCAAAAGTTGATAAAGAAGATATTAAAGAACTTGTATATGGTTCAGGTAATGTTATAACACTTCTTCAAGATGGACTTCGCAAAGTTTTAGATGGCTCTACTACTTTTGAAGAAATATATAGAATAATAGAAATTGATAATGATATTAATGATAGTTGTTATACAAGAGATGAAGATGATTTAACAGATAAGCAAAGACAAGAACTTGAAAAAGAAAGATCAAGAGAATTAAGTGAGTTAAAACGAATTGGTGATGCTTCTGCATCTAAGATGTCTAATAGCACTTCTTCAATTGTTAACTCTTCTTCAGAAGAAAATTTATTACCTCCTACAATAGATAATATAATACCAAATGTTCAGGTAAATAATTCTGATAAACCTGCTGAAGTAACTAATACCATAAATGAAAATGTTCCTTCTGTTCCAACAGAACAAGTTGCTGTTAATAATGCTTTAGAATCTTCTCTAGATTCAAATGAATCAATTAGTAACGAATCAATAATTCAACCTGATTTAAATTCTCAAGTCGTTCTTCCTAGTGAACAATCAGATGATACTCAAAATACAGATGAAGTTTCCAAAGAAGTTCAAGATAATGCAAATGAACAAAGTGTACAACCTGAGTCGCCTATTTCAATCGATAATATAGGTACTATACCGACTGTTCCTCTTGCTGCAATAGTAAATGAAGCAGTTCCAACACCAGAGAATAATAGTGCTGAAGTAACTCCAGTTATTGATATTACTCCTATTGAAACTGATAATCTTGCAAGTTCATTAATACCTGCAGTTCCTGATAATTTAAATATTCAAAATTAGACATTTAAAAATGTCTTTTTTTTAAAAAAAAATAATACTATTTATTCTAGTATTATTTTTAATATTTCATCATTTATTTCTTCTACTGTTTTTACTTTATTATCTTTAATACAATTTATTTTATTCCAACCATATAGTTCTGATAATTCTATATATGAATCTATACTTCTTTGTAAGTATTCTTTATCTCTTTCTATATCATCAATTGTATCTTTGTTTTTTTCAAGTGATAATATGTATTCAATTGGAATATCAAGTAGAATTGTTTTATCTGGCTTTGGAAGTTTTAATAACCAATACTCTAATTTATCAATCCATTGATACATGTAAAATCTATCATCTTTATCAAATATTTTACTTCCTTGATAAGCCATATTAGATGTTATATATCTGTCTAATATTATATAATATCCATCGTTATAATATTCAATTATTTTATTTATATTATATTTATAACATAAATTATAATAAAAAATAATCATTTAGAATTAGTACATTNNCGGCTGCATAATATAAGGCTGCTATGTAAGGATCAACATTTGATGCGCCTTCTGGAAATACTCCATTACCTTTTTTATTTAAGTAACTTTCTTCAATAATTTTTCCTGTTGGTGTATCATACATTGGAAAACTAAATCTTAAACACTTATACCCTTGTTCTGTTAAACGTTTTTCAAGAAGTTTAGACTGTGTTTCTTTCCCAGATGAATCACACCCTTCAATAACTATATATTTGCCTTTCATAGTATCACCCTCTATTAATATTATATCATTCGAACATAATTTTAGCAAATTACGTTATTATTCTCGTCAAATTCTAATAAAAAAGCTTTTCTACTTGCAAGGTAATCACACATATGAACAAAGTTTTGTTGTTTTGTTTTTGGTCTTTCCAATACTTCGTTTCCTTGATAATCTGTTGTCCAACTTCCCATATGAGTTTTAATTACTGAACACACTAATTCTCTTTCTTTATCACTAATACTTAATTTATCTTTATTTATTTCAATATATTCTGCCATTAAGATTGGATGATCAAATCGTGTATATTTTTCTTCTTTAATTCCTCTTTTTAAACCATCATGAAGGATTAATCCCATTATAATTAAATCTTTTTCTTTATCTGTATATTTTTCTCCAATACATGGATCTTCAAAAAGCTCATGTGCAAATCTAACAGCGGCTTTTGTGTGTCTAACTAACCCTCCTTCTCCTAATGCGTATTTTGGATGATATTTTCCTGTTGATGATGCAGCTTCATGGAATATATATTCTGGAAGTAAATTTATCATTGTAATACAGCTTTCTCTTACTCTATCATCTTTTATATATTCAAGTTCTTTTTCATATATTTTTTCTTTATTCATAATCCACCTCTAAAAAATCTATTAATATACTGTTAATGGTATACCATTTATCAAATGGGACTTTTATAGTATTACCTGCTATTATTACTTTATTATCTTCTATAAGTTTATTTATATCGTATATATCATATAATTCCTTATTATACTTTTCTTTAAAGTAATTTAGATTAACTCCAGTTTTTAATCTAAGTCCCAAAATCATTTCATATATTATTTTGTCTGTTATATTCAATTTTTCTTTTTCTCTTTTTATATTATTATTTATATAACTAGTAATACTTCTTGAATTTGTTATTCTTTCATCATTTATATAACTACTTGCTCCTACTCCAAATCCATAATAACATTCGTTTTTCCAATAGCAAAGATTATGTCTTGATTCAAATCCTTTTTTTGAAAAATTACTGATTTCATAATGATCATATTTATTTTCAATTAATTTTTTATGAATATATTCGTACATCAATCTATCTAATTCATCATCTATATTGCAAACTTTATTAATAGCAAACTTTGTATTATCATGTATTTCTAATGAATATGTTGATATATGTGTTGGATTTAACTCTAATATGAAATCAATATCTTTTTTTAAATCTTCTATATCTGTATTTTCAAATCCATACATTAAATCAATATTAATATTCGATATTCCTATTTTTTTTGAATAATTTATAATTTTTTTTACTTCTTCTATTTCTAATTCTCTATTTATTTGTCTTAAGACATTTTTATTTGTTGTTTCTAATCCAAAACTAAGTCTATTTACTCCATATTCATTTAGTAAATCTATTTTTTCTTTTGTTATACTATCAAAGTTACATTCAAAAGTTATTTCTGTTTGTCTATCATGATTTAACTTTTCTATTATTTCAAATAATTTTTTTAGTTCTTCTATATCCAAACAAGACGGAGTACCTCCTCCTATATATATAGTTTCTTGATACTCTCCTTTATAAATATCTTTTATTTCTTTTTCTAATGATTCTAGGTATTTGAAAACTAGTTTTTTATCATAAAATACCTTGCAAAAATCACAATAAGAGCATATTTTCTTACAAAAAGGTATATGTATATAAGTATGACTATTATCTTTTTTTACATCCATTAAATTTTCCATCTTCTGTTTTTTCTATATCATTACGTTTACTGGATGTAGTACCGCCTTTTGATAATCCTTCTTTTTTATTATCTTTTCTTTTTTTCTTTACAAATGCTAATACACTTGCTTGTTCTTCTGTTAATTCATCTATTGGTAAAAATTCAACATTTTCTCTTTTTCTAATATTTTCTTCTAAAAATACTTTTTCTAGATTTTCAGTTAAATCTCTTCCTACAGTAGAAGATGATGTTTCTATTCCCATTAGTGATAAAGTTTGTGCTAATCTTTCATCTGTTATTCTTCCGTCATTATCTATAAAAACTTTTAGTGTTGTTAAAACTCTTTTATTTCTTTCTATTGTTTTTTTCTCTTTTCTTTTAACTTGTTCTTCTCTTGTCATTAATTATTACTCCCTTCTGTACTTAATACGCTCATAAATGCTTCTTGTGGAAGTTCTACACTTCCTATTTTTTTCATTTTCTTTTTTCCTTCTTTTTGTTTTTCAAGTAATTTTTTCTTTCTTGTTATATCTCCACCATAACATTTTGCAAGCACATCTTTTCTTAAAGCTTTTACTGTAGAACGCGCTATTACATGGTTTCCTATTGCTGCTTGAATTGGTATTTCAAATAATTGTCTAGGTATTGATTCTTTTAATTTTTCAACTACACTTCTTCCTCTATTATAACTAAGGTCTTTAAATACAATTGTGCTTAGTGCATCGATCACTTCTCCATTTAATAATATATCCATTTTTACTAATTCACTAGGCCTATATCCAATTAATTCATAGTCAAATGATGCATATCCTTTAGTAAATGATTTTAATTTATCAAAGAAATCATATACAATTTCGGCAAGTGGAATTTCATAATGCAAATTAACTCTTTCATCATCTATATATTCCATTGAAATATATTTTCCTCTTTTATCTTGACATAGTTCCATTACACTTCCTATATATGTTGAAGGAGTAAAAATATTTGTTCTTACATATGGTTCTAATGTTTCTTTATATTTGCTTTTATCAGGCATATCACTTGGTGCATCAATCAATATTTCTTCTCCATTTGTTAAAATTATTTTGTATACTACTGATGGAGCTGTTGTGATAATATCTATATTAAATTCTCTTGTTATTCTTTCTTTTATTATATCCATGTGTAAAAGTCCTAAAAAACCACATCTAAATCCAAAACCTAGAGCACTTGATGTTTCAGGTGAGAATTCAAGCGATGCGTCGTTAAGTTTCAATTTATTTAATGCATCTCGAAGAGCTTCAAACTTAACGCTTTCTACTGGATATAGTCCACAAAACACCATCGATTTCATTGGCTTATAACCTGGAAGTGCTTCACTTGTAAAATGCTCTTTAGAGGTAATTGTATCCCCTACTTTTACCTTTGATATGTCTTTGATTGATGCTACTATATGTCCTACTTCACCTGTAACAAGTTCTTTTTTTGCTACTTCTTTTGGTGTATTAATAAATAATTCTGTTACTAAGTAATCAGAACCTGATTCTATCATATGAATGGTATCACCAACTTTTAATGAACCATTCATTACTCTAGCAGCGATAACTACTCCTCTATACGAATCATATATACTATCAAAAATAAGTGCTTGTAGAGGGTTATTCTTATTTCCTTTTGGAGCAGGAACTTTTCTAATTATTTCTTCAACTAATTCTTTTACTCCTACACCTGTTTTTGCACTTGTAAGAATGATTTCATCTTTTTCGAATCCGAATATTTTATTCAATTCTTCTGATACTTTATCTACATTCGCACTTGGAAGATCAATTTTATTTATTACTGGTATTATCGCTAAATCATTATCAAGGGCTAAAAACATATTTGCAAGTGTTTGTGCTTCTACTCCTTGAGTTGCATCAACAACTAGTATTGCTCCATCACATGATGCAAGACTACGAGATACTTCATAAGAAAAGTCTACATGCCCTGGAGTATCTATTAAATTAAGTAAATACTCTTCATTTTCATACTTATATGTCATTGTTGCTGTGTTTAGTTTTATTGTTATACCGCGTTCTCTTTCTATATCCATAGAATCAAGGATTTGATCTTTACTTTCTCTTTGAGTAATTGCACCACATGTTTCAAGTATTCTATCTGCAAGTGTACTTTTACCATGATCAATATGTGCTATAATTGAAAAATTTCTTATATTTTCTTGTTTCATGTATTTCACCACTAGGCTAATTATACCATAATGTAGTATTTATTGGAAGAAATAACTTTATTGTTATAAGTTTATTTTTTGTGTATAATAGTTTTGTGATTTATATGAATGAAGTGAATTTAATAAAATATTATAATAAGTTTAATGAAGACAAAAGACTTAAAACAAAACATGGTAGGGTTGAGTACTTAACTGCTATGAAATATATAGAAAAGTATTTGAAAAAAACCAATAATCCTAAAATACTTGATATTGGTGCAGGATGTGGTGCTTATTCTATTCCACTTAGTGAAAAAGGAGAAGTCACTGCTTTTGAACTTGTTAAACATAATTTAAAGGTAATTGAAAAAAATGATAAAGATAGAAAGATTAGACTAATTCATGGTAATGCAATTAATTTAAAAAAAATAGAAGATAATATTTTTGATATAGTTCTTCTTTTTGGACCAATGTATCATTTAATTAGTATGGATGAAAAACTAAATGCTTTAAAAGAGGCTAAAAGGGTTGTAAAAAAAGGTGGTTTAATATTTATTAGTTATTGTATGAATGAATATGCTGTTATTACTCATGGATTTAAAGATGGATATATTCTTAATGAAAAAGAGAAACTTGATAAGGATTTTAAAATAATATCTAAAGATGATGATTTATATTCATATGTTAGGTTAGATGATATTAATTATTTAAAGATGCAATCAGGATTAAAAAGGGTTAAAATAATTAGTCAAGATGGACCAACTGAATATTTAAAGAAAGAGATAAATAGTATGGATGAAGATACTTTTAATTTTTACTTAAATTATCATTACAGCATCTGTGAAAGAAAAGAACTATTAGGCTCTTCAAGACATATACTTGATATATTAAAAAAGATGTAGAAATTATTATCTACATCTTTATTTTTCGATAATTATAGTAATTGGTCCATCATTTTGTATTTCTACATTCATGTAACTACCAAATTTACCTGTTTCAACATGTATTTTTTCACTTAGTTTTTCGTTAAATTCGTTGTACAAAGGTTCTGATAATTCTCCTCTTAATGCTTTTATATAACTTGGACGATTTCCTTTAGAACAGTCACCATATAATGTAAATTGTGATACTGAAAGTATTTCTCCTCCAACTTCTAATATACTTTTATTCATTATTCCATTTTCATCATCAAATACTCTTAGATTAAGTACTTTATTAACCATCCAATCGATTTCTTTTGATGAATCACCTTCAGTAAATGATACTAGTAGTACTAATCCTTTATCTATCTTTCCTATAACTTTTCCTTCTACAGATACTTTAGATTTACCACTTCGTTGAGCTACTACCTTCATCTCATAAACCTTTCTACTTTTGTTATATAATTTTCCTTTTCTAAATTAAATATTAAATTATTTAATTGGTTTAAATCTCTTACATAACAAGTTACTTCATATACATATACATCTGTTTTAAATATAGTTTTAATTCCATCCACATTTACATCACATTTAGTAACTTTTTGAATAATGTCAGCCATATGATTCTCATTTGAATTTGAATGAACAAGTAATTCTGATAAATATCTTTTATTTGATTTATCATCCCATCTTACTTCAACTAATCTATCATCAATATCTTCCATGTTATGACAATTTACTCTATGTATTGATATACCATTTCCTTTTGTTATATACCCAAGTATTTCGTCACCAAATATTGGATTACAGCAATTAGCAAGACTAACTCTTACACTATCAATTCCACTTACTATTATGTCAGTGTCTTTATCTTTTTTTATTGCCATAACCTTTTTAGGTGCTTCTTTTTCAAGATAAGGTTTATCTATGATATTTATAACTGATCCTGCAGCATTTTTTCCATTACCAACATTTAAGAATAATTCTTCTATGTCATTTACTTTAATAGACTCTAATATTTTATCTAAGTTATCTCCTGAGAATATATCATTAAATGGTAATTTTCTTTTTCTTAATTCTTTCTCTAGTGCGTCTTTTCCTCTTTCGATATAAACTTCTTTTTCACTCTTAGTAAAGAAGCTTTTTATCTTATTTCTAGTAGCAGTACTTTTTACAAATTTAATCCATTCTTTTGATGGAGTACTACTTTTATTTGTATTTATTTTAACTATATCTCCATCTTGTAGATTATAATTAAGTGGAACAATATTATTATTAACAATAGCTCCTGTTGCTGTTTCTCCTACCTTAGTATGTATTTTATAAGCAAAATCTATTGGTGTTGCGTCTTTTGGAAGCTCTATTACATCTCCTTTTGGAGTGAAACAGTAGATATTGTTGTTTAAAACTTCGTCTCTAACAACATTAACAAAATCTTCACTACTTAGTTTATCATTTGATAAATCTATAATTGATTTAAAGAATTGTAATTTTTGTTCTGTTGATGACTGCATTGATGTTTTAGTTTGATTTACATTTTTATTTTCCTTGTATGCCCAATGAGATGCAATACCATTTTCAGCAATCTCATCCATTTCATATGTTCTTATTTGTATTTCAAATAAGTAACCGCCTATACCAAATACAGTTGTGTGAAGAGACTGATACATATTTGTCTTTGGCATTGCTATATAATCTTTAAATCTTCTTGGCATTGGTCTATATTTAGAATGAATTATTCCTAGTGCCAAATAACATTCTTGCTTCGTTTCAACTAAAATTCTAAGTGCACTTAAATCATATATCTCACTAAATTTCTTACCTTTATTAAGTTTTCTATATATACTATATATACTTTTAGCTCTACCTAATATTTCATGATTGATGTTGTGCTCATTCAATAAATCGGTAACACTTGTCATCATTTCTCCGACAGTGTGTTCTCTTTCTATTTTAGTTTTATTTAACTTTTCAGCTATATCATAAAATATATCTGGTTTTAAATATCTTAGTGATAAATCTTCAAGCTCACTCTTTATCTTGTGTATTCCTAAGTGATCACCTATTGGAGCTAGAATTTCTAATGCTTCTTTTGCTATTTTTTTCTGTTTTACTTCTGGAAGAGCCCAAAGGGTTCTCATGTTGTGAAGTCTATCTGCAAGTTTTACAATTATTACTCTTACATCTTCACTCATTCCAACAATTATTTTTTTATAATATTCAATTAAATACTCGTTTTCTGTTGAAAAATGAAGTCTAGAAATTTTTGTTACACCTTCAACTAATTTTGTAACTGTTTCTCCAACTATGTGTGCCATTTCTTCACGTGAACAATCACAATCTTCAAGAACATCGTGAAGAAGTGCTGCTTCTATTGTTTCACTATCGGCATAAATTGTTGTAAGTATCATTGCAACGTTTAAAGGGTGAACTATATAAGGTTCACCACTTTTACGAAATTGACCCTCATGCTTTTCTTCAGCAAGTGTGTAGGCCTTTTTAATATTTTCTAATTCTTCTTCATCTTTTATATAAACTTTTATTTTCTCCATTACTTCTTCAAATGTAATTAGATCAAAACTGTGTGCCATATCATCACTCCAAACTATTTTTTAGCAATTAACACCCTTAATTAATTTCTCTTTTATTTCATCATCGTATACTTTCTTTTGTTTCTTTTCTTTTCCAATATTTTTTGATTCTAATATTGTAAATATCGCAAGCGCTATAAAGATAGATGAATATGTACCAGCTATACATCCTATTAACATAGCTGCATTAAATCCAAATATATCTTTAGGTCCAAATACCATTAATGCAATTATACATATTATTGTTGTTAATGATGTAAGAATTGTTCTTGTAAATGTTTCTCTTATACTCTTATTTACAATTTCTTTTAATAAATCTTTTGTCATTTTCTTTTCATTTTTGCCAAGATTTTCTCTTGCTCTATCAAAACATACAATTGTGTCATTTATTGAGTATCCTACTATTGCAAGTACTGCTGCTATAAACATTGTGTTTACTTCTAGTCTTGAAAGTGCAAATACTGCAAACATCATTAATACGTCATGAACAAGTGCTGCTATTCCACCTATTGCATAACTAAATTTAAATCTAATTGATACATAAATAATTATTCCAATTAATGAAATAAGTACTGAGAAAATAGCATTTTTAATAAGATCTTTTTTTACTACATTACTTATTACGTTAATGTCTACACTTGCATCATATTTATCTTTAAAATAATTTTTAACTTTTTCAACTTTTGTTTCATCAAACACATTTGTTACAACTATATCTGTTTCTTTGTTATCAATTGTAATTGAACTAGATGTTAATTTTAACTCTTTAATATCTTTTTCTATTTCTGTTTTTGAAAGTTTTTTGCTTGTAACTAATGAGATATCACTTCCTGATTTAAAATCTATTCCTAGATTTAATCCTTTAGCAGGAATCATTATAGCTCCAGCTATTATAACTATTATTGAGAATGCTGCAAAGAATTTTGTTTTACCAACAAAGTCAGTATTTTTAAATGGTACTTTCTTTACTTCTTCATTTTTACTTACATCAGGAATATCTTTTTTTCTTACATTTATAAATAAATTTGTTTTATCATCAAAAAATTTACTCTTTACAAATACCCCTAATAATTTTCTTGTTAAGAATACCATAGTAAGCATTGTTACAGCTATAGTAATCATTGACATTGTTGCATAACCTTTTATGCTTGATTCACCAAATTTAAACATTATAATTGCTATAATTAGTGTTGTAAGGTTTGCATCAATTATAGAAGAAAGAGATGATTTTGTTCCTTCCTTATATGCATACTCTAGGCTTCTTCCTTTATATAATTCATCTTTAATTCTTGAGAATGTTATAACAACTGAATCTATTGCCATTCCTATACCTAATATTAAAGCTGCAATACCAGGAAGAGTTAATACTCCACCTATTGTCCAGAATACTAAAAATACTAGTATTGTATAAATTAACATTAATATTCCTGAAATTAATCCAGAAAAATGATATGCAAAAAGCATTATAACAACAATTAAAATAAATCCTATTATTCCTGCTAGAACGATTTTACTAAATGTTCCTGCTCCAAAACTTGCTTCTACAGTTTTACTTGATAATTCAGTAAGTCTTGATGGAAGACTACCTGAATTAATTAATGTTGCAAGAGTTGTTGCTTCTTCTGTCGTGAAGTTTCCTTGAATAATAACATCTCCTGCAAATGCTTCTGAAACAGTTGCAGCACTTATACATTTACTTCCACTTGTTCCACATTTTGAAGCTTCAGCTGCATAACTATCTTTTCCTTCTTCAAAATCTAACCAGATGACTATTCTATTTTTACCGTCTTCTTTATCTTTTATTCTATTTGTTACTGTATAGAACTTATCTTTTGAATTATTTTTAATACTTAAAGATACTGCAGGTTTACCACTACTATCTTCAGTAACTTTACTTCTTGAACTTAAAATATCACTTGTCATTAATAGATTATCATCTGTATCTCTAAATGATAATGTAGCAACAGTTGATAATTGTTTTCTTGCTTGATCTTCATCTTTTACTCCAGCAAGTTTAACTCTTATTCTATCATTTCCTTCAAGAATAATTTCAGGTTCACTTACTCCAAGTGAATCTATTCTGTTTCTAAGTATTTCGTATGTAGCTTCAAGTTTTTCACTTGTCATTTTTGAACCATCGATAGGCTCTGCTTTGTATAATACTTCAAAACCTCCCTGTAAATCTAATCCAAATTTTAGATTCTTAAATAATGGTTTAAATGAAAAACAAATTCCAACACTTACTAGTAATAGAATGATTGTTAATGTTATTGTTTTTCCTAAACCAATTTTCTTTTTTTCTTTTTTTGATGTTTTTTTAGTTTGTTTTTTATCCATGTTTACACCTCATTTTGCCTTTCACAATAATAATTATAACTAAATTTTATAAAATGAACAAGAAAATATACAAAAATAAAGAAAAAAGTTGTATATATATTTTAATACAACTTTAAAATATTTTATTTTTTACTTACTATATAATCCTCTATGTCTTCTCTTTCTAGATGCATTATATAACTTACAATGTCACTCAATACTAAGTTTTTTGAATTCTTAAAAATATTTTCACTTAAATAATTCCATATATCTTCTTCTTTTACTTCTAAACCTTTTCTTTTTAATTCATGTTTTTTGCTAACTAAAGCCGGTAATACTCTATCATATAATTCTTTTAAAGTCCTAAATTCCATATCCATAATTACATTCCTCATTTCATTTTAGCTCGTGGAAAATTATTATAATAAACACTTTTTAAGTGATCTGTTGTTACATGTGTATATATTCCTGTTGCGGATATACTTTCATGTCCTAATAGTTTTTGTACACTTAATATATCACATCCCTCATTTAAAAGATGTGTTGCAAAAGTATGTCTTAACATATGTGGTGAAATATGTTTACTCAAATCTGTTTCTTTTATTATTTTATCTAATATATCTCTTACTCCTCTTTCAGTAAGCTTTGTATGCTTATTGTTTATAAATAGATAATCTAAACCTTTTTCATTTAACTTTTTATATCCATCTTTCAAATATAATTCTAGTATTTCTTTGGCGTATTCACCAAAATGAACTAGTCTTTCTTTATTTCCTTTTCCGAGTATTTTAATTGTTAAATCATACATATTTATTTCTTTTACTTTTACATTTACAAGTTCACCTACTCGCATACCAGATGCATATAATAATTCTAAAATCAATCTATTTCTTTGGCCAAATGGATCTTTTAAATCTGGTACACTAAATAATTCTTCTAATTCGTTATACTCGAAATATCTTGGTAATCTTTTTTCTTTTTTTGGGCCATTTATATAGACAAATGGATTAGAATCAGTTTCTTCTTTTGTAATTAAAAAATTATAAAATGTTCTTAATGCACTTAAGTTTCTACAAATAGATGAATTTTTTTCTTTTTTTTCCTCTTTTAAATATCTTAAAAAATTTCTTAAGTCTGTATATTCTACTTTTTTATAATTTAAACCTTCTCTTTCTAAATATTCTTTATATAAATTTAAATCATCTTTATAGCTTGTTATTGTATAATCGGAATAATTTCTTTGATACTTTAAATACTCTATAAAGTTTTCTATATTTTTATTCATTTTTTATCATCTCTTTCCACGATAATACCAAGAGATTTTTTCTAATTCTTTTTTATATTTTTCGTCGTATATTCCAAGAAGATTTGGCTCTTCTCCTCGATCTAATGAATCTTTATATGCTTCTTCCATTAGTTTTCTATATAAGATTTCTTCTGTTACTATTTCGCTTGATTTTTTTCTGTTTACTTTTGCAGAACTATTTTTCTTTGAGTTTTTTACTCTTAAATTCTTAATATGAACTGAATCTCTTATATAATCATATATTCTTCTTAAATCATAATAGTTTCTATCATCCATAGTATCGTTTTCTTTATCTAATTTATGATTTAAAGTGATTTTTAATAAATCATAGAAATGTGAATACGCATCTTTTTCTCTTTCAGTTATAGGTTCATCTACTTTTTCTAAAAAATATTTTGTACTATAAATTCCACTTATTCTAGTATATTCAGTATTAAATATATCTCTAAACATGTAAAAGAGTTTTGAAATAAACTTTCCATTATTTTCTTTTTTGAGTACTGTTGTTATTGTGCTTACTAATTTTTTAGGAGATTTTAATGCATTATTTTCCTTAAAAAGTGGTCTTACATATGTAAAAGTTTCTCTATCTATATCTATTACACCGATAGTGCCTTTTCTTCTTTCTGGGTCACTTATTTTTTTAAAATATGAATCATTAATATTTTTTATATCTTTAATTCTTTGTGCTACTTTTGGATCTTTCCTAAATTCTTCTTCATTTTCAAACTGTTCTGTTATTTTATCTATTTCTTTTAATGAATTAAAGTCAGTATCTATTATTGGCCTATAAAAATTTGATGAACATATTAAACATAACCTATATTTTGCCATACGTACCCTCCTATTTAGTTAAAATATATCATAATAAAATTCAAAAGTAAAATAAAAAGCATAGTTTTACTTAACTATACTTTTATTTATCTTTTCTTTTTAATAAAAAATATTTTATGCTGTTTAATTCTTCTTGATATTCATCATTATATATATCTAATAGAGATGGATTTCTTCCTTCTTCTAACGCGTCATTATATGCTTTTTCCATTAATCTTCTATATAGCATATCTTCATTAGTTATCTCACTTGATTTTTCTTTATTTAGTTTACTATGTTCTAATTCTTCAATATCTTTATCATTAATTCTAACTCTATCATTATAAATATGGCTATCTAAATAATCGCTCATTATTCTTAGTAAAAAGTATTTATCATCATTAATCTTATCTTCTACTTTATCTAGGCCAAATTCTAATGTTTCTTTTATTAAAGAAATAACTCTATTGTAATATTCTTGTTCTTTTTTTCCTACTGGATGTATATTCCCACCATAATATAGAGAATTTTTCATTTTATTTATTCCTCTATATTGGTTATATGGTGTATAGAATGTGCTTCTATAATTTAGTATAAAACCTGATAATAGTTTTATATCATTTTCTTCTTTTAATCTTTTTATAATTGAATTAATAAGTTTTTTGGGTGAAGAATATCTTTTACTTACTTTATATAATGGTTTAATAAACCTTACATTTTTGTCTTCTTCTTCGATAATTGCAACTCTTCCCTTTTTTGCTTTATTGCTTTTAATACTCATAATATAACCATAAAGAGAAGCTTGAATATTATCTATTCTTTCTTTTATAGATAAATCGTTTCTAAATGATTCTTCAGTATCATAATTAGACGTTATTTTATCTATTTCTTTTAAGTCAGTAAATTCTTTATCTATTAGTTTTGCATAAACTCTGGTTGAATAAAATAGACATAACTTATATTTTTTCATACTACCACCTACTTAAATTACCAGTATTATATCATTTTAAAAGAAAAAAGCAATATAGATTATTTATCTATACTTGCTTTTACAAATGAATCAAATAATGGGTGTGGTCTATTTGGGCGTGATTTAAATTCTGGATGGAATTGACATGCTATGAAATGTTTATGTGATGGCAATTCAATTATTTCTACTAAACCACTTTCTGGATTTGTTCCTGAGAATACTAAGCCTTTTGACTCTAATTCTTCTTTATATTTATTATTAAATTCATAACGATGTCTATGTCTTTCTTTTATAAGTTCACTCTTATAATCAGCATAAGCTAATGTATCTTTTTCTATTTTACAATCATAGTTACCTAGTCTTAATGTACCACCTTTATTAATAACTGCTTTTTGATCACTCATTAAGTCAATTACAGGATTGTTACATAATTCATTAAATTCACGTGATGATGCATCTTTTATACCACATACATTTCTTGCAAATTCAATTACTGCAACTTGCATTCCAAGACAAATTCCTAAATATGGAATGTTGTTTTCTCTTGCATAATTGCATGCTTTTATTTTTCCTTCTATACCACGTGAACCAAATCCTCCTGGGACAAGAATTCCTTTACTCTTTCCTAATATTTTTTTGATATCTGCATCTGGTTTTTCAAGCGATTCAGAATCTACCCAATTAATTTTAACTTTAGTTTTATATTTATATCCAGCGTGTTTTAATGCTTCTTTTACTGAAAGATATGCATCTTCTAGTTCTACATATTTTCCAACTAGTGCTATTTCTACTTCGCTTTTTAGGTTATTAACTGTTTTAACTAAATCTTCCCAATATTTTAATTTACTTGGAGCAGCTCCTAATTTAAAATGATTTAGTATGATATCTTCAATTTGTTGTTTATGGAAATTAAGTGGTATTTCATAAATATTATTTACATCTTTTGCTTCTATGATGTTATCTATTGGAATACTTCCGAACAATGAGATTTTTTTCTTAATGCTGTCTCCTAAATCTACTGGTGCACGTGTAACAATTATATCTGGTTGAATACCAAGACGTCTTAATTCTATAACACTGTTTTGTGTTGGCTTTGTTTTTAGTTCGTTTGAACCAAATAGATAAGGTACTAATGTAGTATGAACAAATATTGTGTTTTCAAGTGGTTGTTCATTTCTAAATTGTCTTAGGGATTCCATCATTACACTTGATTCAATATCTCCTACTGTTCCTCCTATTTCTGTTATTACAATATCAGCACCAGATGATTTTCCTGCTTCATATATTTTATTTTTTATTTCATTTGAGATATGAGGCACTATTTGAATTGTTGCTCCTAAATAATCTCCTCTTCTTTCTTTTTCTATTACACTTGAATATACTTTCCCATTTGTAATGTTAGAAGTATAGTTAAGTTCTTCATCTATAAATCTTTCATAGTGTCCTAAATCTAAGTCTGTTTCACATCCATCTGCAGTTACAAATACTTCACCATGTTGAATTGGTGACATTGTTCCTGGATCTACATTCATATAAGGGTCAAATTTTTGCATAAAAACTTTATATCCTTTAGCTTTTAGTAGTAACGCTATTGAACTAGCTGTAATTCCCTTTCCTAAACCAGAGCAAACTCCTCCAGTTACAAATACATATTTTGTCATAAACACACCTCCCAAAATTCAAAAAAAATCCCCGAGAGTTTTCTCTCGAGGCTCTCTTAAAGTATATCACTTTTCTACTTTAAGTAAAATATTTTTTTTGAAAATTTATTTTTATTTTTCATAGTCACAACTACTACATTTAATTTTTCCATTTTTTTCAACTAGGTATTTACCGCAATTTGGACAATTTTCTGGAAGTGGCTTATCCCAACTTGCAAACTTACATTTTGGATAATTTGTACAGCCATAGAAAACTTTACCTTTTCTAGTTGGTTTTTCTACTATTTTTCCTGAACAATCTGGACAATCCATTATTTCTACTACTTTCTTTTCTTCTTTTTTTATGTACTTACATTCTGGGTAATTACTACATGCAGTAAATTCTCCAAAACGACCTTTTCTAATTACTAAAGGATTACCACATTCTGGACATGTTTCTCCAGTTTCTTGTGGAGCTTTTTTCTCCATTTCTCCAAATGCTTCTTTTACACGTGGTTCAAATAATTTATAGAATTCATCAAGTACTTTGTTCCAAACGGCTTGCCCTTCAGCAACTAAGTCTAAGTCTTTTTCCATTGCTGCTGTGTATTTAACATTGATTAAGTCTGAGAAGAATTCTTGCAGTTTATCTGTTGTTTCAATACCAATTTCTGTTGGCTTAAACTTTTTATCTTCAAGAGTAACATATGCTCTTTCTTTTAAAGTATCAATTATTTTTGCATAAGTAGATGGTCTTCCTATACCCAACTCTTCCATTTCTTTTATTAATTTTGCTTCAGTATATCTTGCTGGTGGTTTAGTGAAATGTTGTTCTTTTTCTACTATAGTAGTTTTATATATTTTATTTTCTTCAAGTACTGGTAGAATAACATCTTCTGATGATTCATAATCTTTATATATTTTTAAATATCCATCAAAGATTAATTCTTGCCCAGTTACTTTAAATTTATAATCATTGTTATCTAAAATAACAGTTGTTTTGTTAACTTTTGCATCAGCCATTAATGAAGCGAGTGTTCTAATATAAATTAATCTATAAAGCTTATATTCGTCTGGTGTAAGGAATTCTTTCATCTTACTTGGCTCTCTATTTACACTAGTTGGACGAATAGCTTCGTGTGCATCTTGTACATTATCGTTTTTCTTAGCTTTCTTTGTGTAACCTACATATTCTTTGCCATATTTATCATTAATATATGTATATGCACTTTTTATATATTCATCACTTAAACGAATTGAATCAGTTCTCATGTATGTAATTAAACCTACTGTTTCAGTACCAATATCAATACCTTCATATAGTTTTTGAGCAATTGACATAGTCTTTTTTGCAGGAAAACCTAACTTTGTTGATGCTTCTTGTTGAAGTGTACTTGTTATAAAAGGAGTTTTACTTTTTTTAGCTTGAGCTTTTTTCTCTACACTTTCAACTTTATAATCTTCTGATAAATTGTTAATTACATTATCAGCTTCTTCTTCTGTTTTTAACTCAATTTCATCATTTTTATATTTAAATAAATTTGCTTCAAACTCAGGTTCTTTGAATATACTTTTAATAGTCCAATATTCTTCTTCATTAAAAGCTTCTATTTCTCTTTCTCTATCAACTATTAGTTTAAGAGCAACACTTTGCACACGTCCTGCACTTTTAGCTCCTATTTTTGATTGTAATAATTTACTTAATCTAAAACCTATTATACGATCTAATATTCTTCTTGTTTCTTGACTTTTTACTAAATTATCATCTATTACTGTTGGATTATTTATTGCTTCTATTACTTTATCATGAGTTATTTCATGAAAAAGCACTCTACTATAGTTATTATCTTTTATTCCAAGTGCATCTTTTAGATGCCAACTTATTGCTTCTCCTTCACGGTCGGGGTCGGTTGCAAGATACACGTAACTTGAATCTTTTACATCTTTTTTCAAATCTTTAATTAGATTAGTTTTACCTTTTACAGGAATATAATCTGGTTTAAATCCATTTTCAATGTCTACTCCTAAACCATATTGTCCTTTTGTTGATAAATCTCTAATATGTCCTTTCGAAGATACTACTTTATAGTCTTCTCCTAAGTACTTTTCTATTGTTTTACTTTTACTTGGGCTTTCGACAATAACTAATTTTTTTGGCATATAACCACTCCTTTGTACATTACATTTATACATAATGAATGTAATTTTGTCAAATCTTTTATATTAATATTATAATGATAATTTTAGAAAAATATCAATTTATTTTATTTTTTTTAAAATATCACGTGAGGCTACTATTCCTGTTGCGGCAGCTGTTACTATATTTCCAGCTTTTCCTGCTCCATCTCCAACAAAGTAAATATTTTCACCTTCTATTTTCATATTATTATCTGTTTCTATTTCATTACTAAAGAATTTAATTTCTGGTCCATATAGAAGTGTTTCTCCATTATTAACTCCTGGAATTATCTTATCAAGAACTTCTAGTCCTTCTTTTATATTTGTAATTATTCTATGTGGTAGAACAAGAGCTAAATCACCTGCTACATAGTCTTTAAGTGTTGGTTCAACGAATCCTTTATTAATTCTCTTATCTGTTGATCTTCTTCCTCTTCTTAAGTCTTTTAATGTTTGAACAATTGGTTTTCCTCCACCTAAAGTATTTGCTATTTTAGCTATTGCTTCTCCATATTCACGTGTATTAGTTACAGGCTCTGTAAGATTGACTTTAGAAATAAATGCAAAGTTTGAGTTATTACTCTTAACATCTTTTAATGCATGACCGTTTACGCATATATATCCATAATAGTTTTCTTTTGCTACAAAGCCTCCTGGATTAGTACAGAATGTCCTTATTTGATCATCATATGTTTTTGTTTGTATAAAAATAGTTGGATCATAAATTATATTTGTTAGTTCTTCAAGTATCTCTTTTCTTGTTTCAACACGAACTCCTATTTCAATACTTTGAGATGTATATGGTACATTTAATTCTTCTGATAAAGATTGTACCCATTTAGCTCCCGTTCTTCCTGGAGCAACTATAACAAATTTAGTTTCAATTTCTTCTTTTTCTTTTCCTTTAGTATAAATTACTTTATATGATTTTTTTTCTTTCTTTATTGTCTCAACAAGTGTATTTGAAAGACAATCGATTTTTTGGTTTTCTAAATAATTAGTAAAATCTTCAATGTATTTAGGCAGTTTATCACTTCCTAGATGTTTTTGTTTAATTATTAATAGATTTGTTCCTGCTTTTGCAATTTTTTCTTTTATTTTTAGTGCTTCATCCATATTACTTGGATAAACATCACTATCCATACCAAATTCATTAAATACTTCTTCAGTGTAATCAATTAAATTTTCTGCTTCACTTATTGACATGTATTTATATAAATCGCTTTTTCCTAGTTTTGGAATAAAGTTAAGTTTACCATCAGAAAATGTTCCTGCTCCTCCATATCCAGATAATATGTTACAAGGTTTACAGTTTAAACACTTAGTTTTATTTTCATTCATAGGACAAAATCTTTTATCAGCTTTTTTTCCTTCATCTAAAATAGCTATTTTAAGATTTTTGTTATTCTTAATTAATTCATAGGCACTAAATAAACCACTAGGTCCTGCTCCTATTATTACAACGTCATACATTACTATTCTCCTTTCTTCTCTAAGATATAATCTCTTACTGGTCCAAATGTTTTTCTATGTTCTTTTATTATTCCATATTTTTTTATAGCATCCATATGGGCTTTTGTTGGATAACCTTTATTTTTCTTAAATTCATACATAGGAAATTTTTCATCTAATTCATACATCATTCTATCCCTTGTCACTTTAGCAATTACACTTGCTGCAGATATTGTTATACTTTTTAAATCACCCTTTATTATTGATGTTGTTGGAATATCTAATTCAAGAGGCATAGCATCAATTAATATATGTTCTGGTTTTACATCACAGTTATCTATTGCTTCTTTCATAGCTAGTTTTGTAGCCTCATAGATATTTACTTCATCAATAACATTTTCATCTTTTATACCTATACCTATTGAAATAGCTTGCTTTTTTATTTCTTCAAAAAAATAGTCTCTCTTTTTTTCACTTAATTTCTTTGAATCAGTTAATCCATCTAAATTAAAGTTTTCTGGAAGAATTACACATGCAGCCACTACTGGTCCAACAAGTGGGCCACGTCCTACTTCATCTACTCCAGCAATTAATTTAATTCCTTCACTTCTTAGATTTCTTTCATATTCATAATTATCTATTTGTTTTAATTCTTCTTTTGTCATATTATTCCTCGCTATCCAAAATAATTGTAACACAAAATAATTATCTGAATAAATTTTTTATTTTATTTTTTTTATATCTTATATCTTCTGATGCTTTATATAAACTACTTGATGTACTATATTCTCTTACATATGCCTCATTTAAAGCTAATGAGATTGGATTTTGTACAATGTATGAATAATTTCTTGATTCTATAGTTTTATCTTTTAATCTCATATCACTAAATACATATTCTTTTTCTTTATCTAAATAGTGTATAAATGGTGCTTCTCCTATTTCATTCATTTCCATGTCATAAATATAAACTGATGCTGAGAAGTCTATTAAAATTGATTCTATATTTTCATTTTCTGCAATAGTAATCATGTTATATGCATGTCCTTCGGGTTTAAATTTTGCTTTCTTTTTTTCCCATTTTCTTTTCTCTAATTTTTCTACTTCTAATTCTTCTTTAATGTCTTCTATATTTGTAAATGATTTAATAATTATTTCCTCATCATCAATAAACTCTGGTATATATTCACAAACCTCTGATATACGTCTAATTGTTCCCATTACATATTTCACATCAAATTCTAAGAAAGATAAAATATTTTGAGCCATAACTCCTATTTCACTGCACATTGCATTTCCTTTTCCTTTAAACATGCTATATTTATTTTCATTAATAGGATCGTAAAAATAGTGATCTTTCTTTAATAAGTAATTCATCATTTTTTCTCTATCTATTAGTTCAATTCTACCAAAATAATCTTTTATAAAATCAAATATATAGTCAAAAAGCATATATGGTGTATTTATCTCTTTATCTCTAATAAACTTACAGAACTCTAAAATATATGAGTCTTCATCCAAATAATAATATCTTGCGCCATTTGATTTTGCCATCGTTTTAGGATTGTATACCATTCCATATACAATTCTAGTATTTTTTGGTATATATCCATTATAATTATCAATTATTGATACTTGTTGCAACTCTTTCTTTTTATCCTTTAACATAATTAAAGAAGAAGGATTATAATTTAACCTGTATCCAATTGTATCTGGCAGTAACCCTTCTTCATCTTCTTCTAAAAAATCTATTCTCTCTTTAACAAATCTTTCTAAAAACTCATCATCTAAATCTTTGATAAATTCTAAAATTTCCATAAAATCACCACTATCTATTTAGTTAATATAGCTTATATGGTTTTATAATGCAAGATTAAATTATCTTTTTTAATTCTTCTAATTTATTAATATTTAATTCATATATTTCTTTTGTCTCTAAATTTTTTAATTCAATTTTTTTGCTTTTTGCTTCATCTTGACCTAAAGGAATTATATATTTTATTTTTTCTTTGTCTGCTTTCTCTATTTTCTTTTTTAATTTTCTATCTGAAATATCTATGTCCACTCTATAATTTAGTTTTCTTAAATTGGTTGCTAAAAGGAGTGACTCTATATCACTATCAATTGATAATATTACTATATCAATATTACTTTTACTATTTAATTTTTCTTTTTCTTTTAATATTTCATATATTGATGAAAGACCAAAACTTATTCCTACTGCTGGATATTTATTTTCATCATTTATATAGTTTGTTATCATGTTGTCATATCTTCCACCGCCACCTATACTTGATGTTACTATTTTTTCTTTATCGTATACTTCAAATACGATTCCTGTATAATAATTTTGTCCACGTGCTAAACTAAGAGTTAATTTGCATTTGTCTTCTATTTTTAACTTTTTAATTAAAAATTCTATTTCTTTTAGTTCTTTTAATCCTTCTTTAATATAATTATTTTTCTTATCTTTATATTTTTTCTCTAGTTCTTCTAAAGAAAGATTAAATAAATTTAGAAGTTTTTCTGATTGCTTTTTGGTAACTTCATAATTACTTAATTCTTCTATTAGTTCTTCTTTAGTTTTCTTTTCTAACTTATCAATTATAGTTGTTATCTCTTCTAAATTTTTTTCATTACCTACTACATCAATAATTAATCCTTTCATTAGTTTTCTATTGTTGTATTTAATAATTATATCAATTCCAAGCTTTTCAAATGCTTCAATGTAAAGGGTGAGTAATTCTGCCTCAACTATTCTTCCATCAATACCTACAACATCTACATCACATTGAGTAAATTCTCTATCTCTTCCTTTTTTTACTGGTCCATCTCTAAATACTTTAGCTATTTCATATCTTTTAAATGGTAGCGATAAACTATTTTTATTTACTGCGATGAATTTTGCAAATGGAACAGTTAAATCATATCTTAATCCTAAATTTCTTTCTCCTTGGTCTGTTAATTTATATATTTCTTTTAATAAGTCATTTTCTTCACTATACTTATCACTTAGCATATCGTAATAATTAATAATTGGTGTTTCAATTGATTTATATCCATATTTTTCAAATACTTCTTTTAACGTTTCAACTATATAGTTTCTTATATTATTATCTTCTGGCATATAGTCAAAACATCCTTTAACGTTCATTATTTTCATAATACTTTTCTCCTTCCTCTATTGCTATTTCTACTGCTTCTTCTTCAGTTGTTGCAGTAATACATTTTAATCTTTTTCTATCATCAAAGTACGAATCTGATAGCTTTTCTGACCAACCACCAAACTTTGATATTGTTATTATTGGTATTCCTCTTTGATAAGCAATGACCATCTCCGTTAATGTTCCACTTCCTCCAGCAATAGCTATTATTACATCACATGAGAGAACAAGGGCAAGTTCTCTTCCTCCTCCCATTTCCATTCCAGAACTGATTAAAACATCTGGCCTATAATCACCATATATTTTTCTATTTTTAGATGGCGCTATTCCTACTGTTATACCTCCATTTTTAGAGCATTCTTTGGCGGCTTCAGTTGATAATGATGAATACTCTATTTCTGCTCCATATACTAATATATTATTAGATAGTGCTATTAATTTTCCTATTTTCTTTGCAAACTTTACTACTTCATTTTTATAATTAAGATCAGCGGCTGATCCCATTACTCCTATTTGTAATTTTCTCATAATCTTCTTAACTCCTTTTTTAATGTTTTTACTACTTCTTCATTTTCATCTGTGTTAATAATTTTTTCTCTTAAATCTTTTATTATTGTCTTTTCATTTCTCTTCCTATCTATTTCTTCCCATAAATAAATACTTCTTTCTAAACAAGATTTAGAAAAACTTATTTCAAATTCTTTTGGAATAGATGCTCTTTCACATGGATCACCAAATGGTTTAAAATATGGTGCTTTAAAGTACTCTCCATCTTTTTCTTTCATTATTCCCGAACCACATATTCCAAAGTAGAAATCTCTTTCACATATTTGGTCTATATTTTTTTCTCCTAATAAATAATTTGTTTCTATTCCTTTTTCTAAAGTTTTATTAAAATATTCATAACCTTCTTTCGTAGATATTGATGAAACTATTTTTACTACTTTTACACCATATAATTCAAATAATTTAATTATTTTTCTTAATACACTTCCTGAAAAAACTACATCATCAACAAGTATTATTTCTCTTTTATCTATACTTTTTGATATTAATTCTATTTGTTTAGGTATACTTATATTCATTCTTGGTATTAATTCATTACTATTTTCTAATCTTGTACAATCTATATAATAAATATTTTTATTTCTTGTAAATATTTTATCTAAAGATACAATGGGGATAATCTCCCGATATAATATTATTAACCTTTCTCATTTCATCTTCTGTAATTATTCTTACATCATTAAATATTTTTTCTACTTCTTCTTTAAAACTTTTTCTTAAATCTTCAAATACTTTGTCTTCTAACTTAACATTGTAATTATAGTCAAATGCATTCTTTCCGTCTATTATTTCTTTTATATCATTACTAAATACTATTTTTTCTTTTAATTCTTTCATTTTAATCCTCCTTAATTTTTAAATATAAAAAAGCCATACAAGTAGTACCTGTATGACTTATAACTCTTTTATTATATTAGACATAATAGTAAATTATAGTAAATACAAGCACTACAAACAGCACTTGCATTCACAACAAATTTTAATGTCGTATTAGCAAGTGCAGACTATTATGATGATGATTAAAATTAAATATGTTTAACATAATAATCTCCTCCTTCGTTAGACAGATTATAGCATAAATCCATTTTTATGTCAAAAAAAAGAAAGCTACATATTCTTTCTTTTGTTTTCTAATTTCTTAGTTTTACATGAATAAGTTATTATATTATCTTCTCTATCAAATAACTCTCCACCATATTTTTCTATTGTTTTTTTAGATGGAATATTATCTATAGTTGTTGATATCCAGAAGTCATCAATGTCATCTTCTTTTAACTTTCCACCAAGAAGGCATAAAGCTTCATATGCATATCCATTTCCTCGATATTCTTCATAAATTTCATATCCTATATCTCCAAGTGTTTTTCTTATGTGATATCCTCTATAAGATATTTCTCCTATTATTGTATCTGTTCCATGAAGATATATATAATAGTTTGTGCTTTTGTTTTTTGTTAATTCTCTAATATCAACATTTTCTCCTTCTATACATGGAGCTTTTAAAAGATATATTTTTCTTTTTATAGAAAGTGATTCTTCAATTAATCTATCTATTTCATAATAGATACATTCTATTTCTAAGTAGTCATCATCAACTTCGTACTTTTTTTCTTCTAATCTTCTTCTTTTTTCTTGCAATATTTGTAGTTTTTTTTCTAATTCTTCTATCATAATATCACTCTTTTACTGACTATTTTTTAGAATATTTTTTTTCGTCGTCATATTCACCCATTAAAGAGCAAATATATTCATAGAATGAAATACTACTATCTTCTTTTTTTGCAATTTCAAACATCTTAAATAGTATTCCTTCTCCATCAGTATTATATTTTAATGTTAACATTTTATAATCTAGGAAATCTATAAATAATCTCTTATCTTCTTTTTTATCTAATTTTTTTGTTATATATTCATCTAATATTGTTTTAAATTGTTTAATTCCTTGTTCTTCTTGTAAAATTATATTTCCTAATTTATCTATATATTCATGAAATTCTTTGTCGTATCCAATCATAACATCTTGTTTATATATTTTATTTAAGAATGGAATTGTAATTCCTAATGCATCGGCTAAGGCTTTTACTTTTACCTTTCTTTTTAACCATTCAACAATACTTATATTTTTATCTTTATTATTGTCTTCATAAATACCAATTATATAAAATATATCACCATTATAATGCTGTATTTGGTTAAATAAAGAGAAGATTTCGTCTTTATGAACATAATATGTGTTAATTATATAATTGTAATAATCAATTATACTTCCTTCATATGAATGTACATTTCTATAAGTATTATATTGATTAATAGCTTGTTCATAACTAATTTCAAGTTTTGATGCAAAAGCTCTTATCTCTTCTTCATATGGATTTACTTTTCTTTTTTCTGAATTTTTAGTTTCTGTTTCTTCATGTACAATTCTTATCCCAACGTAACCTTTAAGTAATTCATATGCTGCATTAACTTTTTTCATTGCTTCTTCAGTTTCTTCTCCATGAATATCTGGATGATTTTCTTTTGTACTCTTTCTATAAGCACGCTTTAAATCTTGTTCTGTAAACTCTCCTTCTAGATCTAAAATGCTAATTGCTTCAATAAATGACATATTAATCCCCCTCTTTAATCAAGCTAGGTAATTATATCATAAAATCGTGTTTTTGTCAATTTTTCCTTGACTTAATAACCTTTTTTTGGTATTATACCATCAACTTTTGACTTACAGGGGGTGAAGATATGTCAGAATATAAAAAAGAGTTAAAGAACACATTATTAAGTAATAGTACTCTATTAAAAATGGTTAGACCTGAAGTTCTTAGAATTTCTCAAGATGAAGAATTTAGAAATATAAGTGCTGTTGATAAATTATCTTATATTGATGCTTATATAAAACAAACTGCTGTTTTAATAGATAGTATAGATCAAAATAATGATGTTATTAAGGAAATCAGAAAGCCTTTTGCTAGAGCTGCTGAAATTGAAATATATACAAAGATTACTTCTTTATTATCTAATACTAGAGATTTAGAAATTTATTTAAATAATCTTAGAAGAAAAGGTATAACTGTTACAAATGAAGGTATTAAATTTGGAGAGATTAATTTAAATTCAAATTATAGTAATTATAAAGGATTAAAATAGTGTTTTCACTATTTTTTTATTTTTCTAATTCTTCACTTATTAATTCATCAAGTGTAACTATCTTATAGCCTCTTTGCTTTATATAATTAATTATTGTATTTAAATACTTATCATCATTAGAAAGACTAATTATGCTACCACCAGTTAGTCTTTTTTTTATTGTATTAAATGAATTATTACTTGCATTTATACTTGGCACAATTGTATGCATATCTAGACTATTACAAAGTTCTAGTACATTTTTATTATCATATTCTGAATAACAGTATTTAGGAGTTTTATTAGTTATATAAAAAAGACTATGTAATCCTTCAACAAATTCTTCTTTTTTTAATGAATCATTATAGCTTAAAAGTTCAAGTTCGTGACCTTCTTCATTTAATTCTTCTACTTTTTTTCTATTATTTTCTATAAACAATCCATCTAAAAACATTGTTACTTTTACTTCATTTAAATTTATAGTATCTACTATTCTATCTATATTATCAAATCTATTAATATGAAATACAAGTGATACTTTATTATCGTTTTTTAATCCATTTTCTATATATTTATCATAATAATCATCTACTTTTATTTCTGGCTCAACTTCATCAAAAACATATAAACTTTCATTATACTCACCAAATTTTTTCATTTTAATAAAGCTTTCATTTATGTTTACTTTTTTTCCATTTTTTCCAGGTGTAATTTTATCTCCATCTATTTTTGCATTTTTTGTTTTAATCTCGTAACTATCTTTCTCTTTTTTTATTTTCATCATTATTGGGTCTTTTTCTCTAATTATATCTACAACTTTATTTGTGTAATAAAAACTAAAATATACAAGTAATAAACTTAGTATTACAGGATATAATTTTTTCATATCTTCACCTATTTAAATATATTATTATTTATAAAAAAAAGAACTATATTAGTTCATAAGTATTTTTTTCAATACTATAAATAATTACTCCATAAATTATATTTAATAGTAGTGAATGTGTTATATAGTATATTAATTCACATAAATTAATTCTAATAGTATTAAGAATTATAAAAAACACAGCTTCTAATAATTCATAAATAATAATTATTAAAATAATAGATATTATATTTGAAATATGTGTTTTTCTTATATTTTTATTCATATATATTGTTATTATTCCTATAATGAAGAATAATATAGCATCAAAGAATAATAAGTTTGTCATTAATAAATCATATATTACTCCAA
>DLOU01000038.1:3529-4129 GCA_002477275.1 Caryophanales bacterium UBA7476 | reverse complement strand
ATAATATGGATATATCAAATATATTGTTATTGGAACAATGAGCGGTGTAAAAAATGATAGATTTTCTCTCATATATGGAAGTAAATTTGAAAGTATTATATCTAGTATAAATGAAACTAGTATTATAAAACTACTCATTCTTATCTCCTACTACACTCACATAGTGAATTTTATTAAAGTCTACACTTGTTTCTATGTATATTCTTTTGCTTAAATCATATTTATCTTTTTCTATTTTTTTTACCTTTCCTATATATATTCCTCTTGGTATTTCTTCTTCCATTCCACTTGTTATTATTTCGTCTCCTATTTCAATATTGCTATCTTTTGATATATCTTTTATTTCGATTAAGCTACCTTTTATTCCATCAATTATGCCTACATAGTCTTTTTCTTTAGCTTTAATTATTATTGACGTTTTATACTTATCACCACTTTTTGATATTAGTTTAACCTCACTTGAATTTTTATATACTTTGCTTATTTTACCTATTAGTCCCTCACTTGTTATTACTGCCATATTTTTTTTAATACCATCTTTACTACCAATATCTATTTCTAAAGTACTTAAATAATAATTTTTATTTCTTAAAATAACAG
>DLOU01000038.1:0-3497 GCA_002477275.1 Caryophanales bacterium UBA7476 | reverse complement strand
TTTCTTCATTTTCATTTATTTTTATTACATTATTAATTTTATTAAATTTTTTTAAATCATCATTTATAAATAATTCTTTTATACTTGTTGTTATTTGTTTTAATATTATTTCAGATTTATTTATTTTTCTATTCGAATTAACCGAATATGTTAATAATAGTGATACAACTGATAATATTATAAGTATTAATNNCTATTTTTTTATCTTTCTTCTTCATATCTTTTAACATAAGAAAATATCACTTTGTTCATAAAAACTATAGTAACTGTTATCACTTATTATTATATGATCCAAAACTGGTATTCCAAATGTATCTCCTATCTCTTTTATAGCTTTTGTAAATCTAATATCTTCTTTACTAGGATTAGTATTTCCAGATGGATGATTATGTATACATATAATTGATGCTGCACTTCTTAAATATGCTTCTTTAAATATTTCTCTTGGATGAACAGAACTTCTGTTTATTGTTCCCATAAATAATAGTTTCCTTTCTATTAATTCTTGATTGTTATTGAAGTAGAAACAGTAGAATTTTTCTTGTTTTAGTCCTTTAAATAAGTATTTATTGTTCAAAAAAATATTTTCTGGATTTGTCCATTTTTCTTTTGTTTTGTTTTTCTTTTCTAGAAATATTCTTTTTCCAAGTTCAATAGATGCTTCTAATTCTATTGCTTTTACTTTTCCTATTCCTTTTATATTTAATAATTTATTATAATTGATGTCTTTTAATTCTGATATATTATCTACACTATTTAGTATCTCATAACTAAGTTCTTTTACACTTTTATCTTTTGTTCCTGTTTTTAGAATTATCGAAAGTAACTCACTATCTGATAAATGTTCTTTACCTACTTCAAGAAACCTTTCTCTTGGCCTTTCTTCTTTAGGAATATTTTTTATTTTCATATCATCACCAATTATATTATTATTAATTTTTTTTAGTTTTACAAACTTTCTTTATTTAATATAAATTCTTCATAACTTGATAATATAACTGAGTTTATCGTTTTTACTTCATCATCTCTTTTTGCTTCCTTAAGTAATTTATCAAATTGTTCTAAATTAGTTAAAAATGCTTTATTTGATATATTTGTAGGCCTTATGAACATGTTATATCCCATATTAATATATAACTTACTAATTTTTTCTAAATTATTTTTATTTTTACTAATTCCTACTATTGCTTGATACTTATCATTTTCCTTTAATACAAGAACATCATTTATATCTTTTGTATCACTCATTAAACTTTCCTTGTTATCATAAGTTCCAAGTTCTAAAAGATATGTGTCATTTTTACTTTTTTCTAATCCATTTGTCTTTTTATAGAGAATGTTTGCTGATAAGACTCCTAAAAACATTACTACAACTGCACTAACTATAAATCCTTTATTCATTCTAT
Organism: Caryophanales bacterium UBA7476; assembly: GCA_002477275.1. Lineage (GTDB taxonomy): Bacteria > Bacillota_I > Bacilli_A > RF39 > UBA660 > CAG-417. The sequence goes on along the minus strand of DLOU01000038.1, from coordinate 2,091 downwards.
CACCAGAATAATCATACTAAATCAAAACTAAATATTTTGTCGAAAAACAAGTAAAATAATGACAAATTATTGTTAAACTACTTCATATTTCTTTTTTTAATAAATAATTTATAGTATTCTTATAATATAGGGAGGCTATAATGAAGAAAAAGGGTTTTATATATTTACTTCTTGCAATTAATTTATTATTTTTTGCAGGTAATATTTTAATAGATACTATTTATAAAAAGAATTATAATATTGATTTAATTTTAGGATGTGCATTTTTATTTGTAACACTGTTATTTATTCTTTTTTATATTAAAAAGAATAACACTGAAAAGAATGGTTTATTAAATATAGGTTTACTTGTTCTAATTTTATATAATTTTTATTTAATGAATGGAAGCCTTGATTTAGTTAATATTAGGCTTTTACAAAAAGTTCCTAATTTTACTAATAAGAGCTATCAAGAAGTTGTTAAATGGAGTTCTAAAAATAATGTTATTATAAATGAAGAATACGAATATAGTGAGTCTGTTGATTCATACCATATTGTTTATCAAAGTGATATTAACAAATCACTATTTAGAGTTAAAGAAATGAATATAATAATTAGTGATGGTAAAGATCCTAGTAGAGAGATATCTATTCCAGATATGAATGGAATGAAGTTTGATGAAGTAATTGATTTTATAGAAGAAAACGAACTTACTAATGTAGAAATTGAATATGAAGATTCAGATGATGAGGAAGATCAATTAATTAATCAAAGCAAAGTTGGTAACATTAGAAGAAACGAAGAGATCAAATTTACTTTTTCTAGAGGAAATATAAATACTGAAGAGGTAACGCTTAAAGATTTAACTAATATTAGTAAATTACGCGCTACTAGTTATTTAAAGAAATATAAGATTGATTATGAACTTAAAGATGATTTTAGTGATACTGTTAAGCTTGATTACGTAATTAGTCAAAGTATAAAGAAGGGTACTAAAATTAAAACAAGTGATGAAAAAATTAAACTTACTATTTCTAAGGGTAAAAAAATAAAAGTTCCTAATCTTAATAAAATGAGTTTAGAAGAAATAATTAAGTGGGCAAATGATAATAAGATTAAACTTGAGATTATTAAAAAGTATGATGACACAATTAAAAAAGATAAGATAATAAGTTCTAATTATAAAGAGGGAGATTCAGTTAAGGAAAACGATAAACTAATACTTACTATTTCTAAAGGTGGTATTACTATGAAAGAGTTCTCTACTCTATCTGATTTTACTAATTGGGCTAAAAAATATGGTATTGCTACTTCTATCGATTATGAATTTAGTGATACAGTTGAGAATGGCGGTATAATTGGTTTTTCTTATAATGTTGGTGAAATAATTAAGAATGATGATACAGTTGTTGTTACTATCTCAAATGGTGATACTACTGTAGTACCAAACTTTGTTGGAATGAAAAAATCAGCTATAGAAACTAAGTGTAAGAGCATTAATTTAAATTGTTCATTCCAGTATCAAAATAGTACTAAAACAAAGGATATAGCTATAAGACAATCTCTTACTGCTGGTAGTAAACTTGCTAAAAATAGTAATATTTCTATTACACTTTCTAATGGTGAATCAAGTAATCCTAATACAGGTAAATCTAGTTCTAGTTCTTCAAGCAGTAGTTCTAACTCTTCAAGTAATAGTTCTAGTCCTTCAAGTAATAGTACTTCTTCAACTGATAAAACAGAAAACAAACAAGAAGATACATGTACTGTTCAAACTGTTACTACAGGTAGAGAATTAAATAATATTGTTGCTAGTCCTGAAAGTTTTGCTCAAACTTCAGCTGATTTAAAGGCATATTTTAATAATTTAAATGTTAAAGTTGTAATTGAATCGGATTCTACTAGTGGTAAAGCGTCAGGTAGTGTTATATCTGGTGTTAGATTAGGTTCATATTATACAACTTGTTGTCCAAATGATTGTACACCATATACTATTGTACTTGCAAAATAGACTTCGGTCTATTTTTTTTATAAACTGAATATAATTAATTGACATTTAATTAGTTTTATATTAAAATTATAAATGTCTGATGGGTCTATAGCCAAGTGGT
>DLOU01000011.1 GCA_002477275.1 Caryophanales bacterium UBA7476 | reverse complement strand
CACATCTAGTTTACTACATCAAAATAAAGAAAAAATTTGACAAAATACCTATTTTATGCTATAATATGTGTACTTTGAGAGATAAGGTATTGAGACGAAAAGGGGGACGTTGAAATGGCCGAAATGGGAAATATGTATATATTTGAATATTTAGATGAGAATGATTTTAGAAAGAAAGAAAGATCAGTAAGAAAATATAACATGTTAGCTTATAAAAGATTAACATTTGATTACTATCCTAAACTTCGTAAAGGAGAATTCTTAGGAGAATTAATTAAAGAAGATAAAAAACTTAAAACTAAAAGTTATGAGTTAAAACTTCCTACTGATGAAATGTTTACTAAAGTTCATGGTGAAATAAGATTACATTATACTGTTTATTTAGATAAGAAAATTATTCTTTTAACTAATATTACTCCAGAAGGAATATTAGATGAAGGACATAGAGCAGAGCTTTCTACATATAAAGGTGTAATGATTTCTAAAAAAGATCCTGAAAGAGATATGTTTAAAATCAACTTATTAAATATGATTAATAAATAATAATTACCATTTGGTAATTATTTTTTTGGAGGTATTATGAAAGTACTAAAAAGAATAATTTTACTAATATCTATATTACTATTAATATTTGTAATATTTATGTTTGTAGCAAGTTTTTCTTACAAAAATATTTATTATAATAGTGAAGATGACTCAGCAATAATAATTAATAAAAAAGAATATAAATATACAAAAAGTAATAAAGAGATAAATGGAACAATTGAAGTAGAAAAGAACATAATAGTATTAACTTCAAAAGATAATACCAAAGCAACTGCAATATACAAAAGTAAAGATAAGACAATGAGAATAACAGGAGAGATATCAACAAATAGTTACAACAATGGAAAATTTAAACAAATTAGCTCTATAGTTGAATATTTTAAAGCTGTATTTTAGTTTTTTTTATAAAAAAATAAAAAAATCTCTTGAAAGTTTAAAAGTTATATGTTACTATTAAGAGGTCATGGACCCTTAGCTCAGTTGGTTAGAGCATCCGGCTCATAACCGGGCGGTCATAGGTTCAAGTCCTATAGGGTCCACCAACGCGGGTATGGCGGAATTGGCAGACGCGCTAGACTTAGGATCTAGTGTCTTAGACATGCAGGTTCAACTCCTGTTACCCGCACCATTAAAGAATCCAGTTGAACTTTTGTTCAATTTACTAATAAATATCAATTCTAGAAATGGAATTGATTTTTTGTTGTGTGAAAAAGAAAGGGATGATTTAATGGTAAATATTATTAAACAAGAAATTGATATTGAAGAGACTTTAAAAAAGAAACTAGAATTTGTATGTAATTTCTGCAATACTAAGTGTGAAATACAAAAAGGTTCAATTAGAACAATAGAAAGAACGAATCTATCTTATGTAGAGCCGCATAGAATAATTATTAAAGGTATTACATTTCTTGCATTTAATTATGAAACAAATATCTATATAGAAAACTTGAGTACTAAAATCAAAATATCAGAACTTGAAGATTATTTAAAAAGAATCTAGATACTATTTATTCCCTAAATAAGGAATTGACAAATCATAAAAAAGTGATATTATAAATAACCAATGAAAGAGGTATACTCTAGAAATGGAGGTACATCTATGAAATATAAACATAAACAATTTAAAATTTATAATATTGAATTAATTGAGGGGTCAGTAGTATTTAGACTTAACTAGATACTATTGTCTCCTCTTTTTTTAGTAATAAGGAGTTGAAGTTTAATGAATGAAGAAAAGAAAATTGCTGGTCTTTATATAAGAGTATCTACTGAAAATCAAGTTCGTGAGGGATTTAGTTTACCAGAGCAAGAAAAACGCCTTAGAGCAATGTGTGAATATAAAGGTTATGAAATATATAAAGTATATAAAGATGCTGGTATAAGTGCTAAAACTGGTAATACAAGACCTGCTTTTGAAGAACTACTACAAGATATAAGAGATAAGAAATGTAATACTATTGTTGTATTAAAATTAGATAGACTTACAAGAAGTGTATTTGATTGGGAAAAGATAATAAGATTTTTAGAAGAAAATAATGCTTATTTAGATTGTGCTAATGATGATATTAATACTACCAATGCAAATGGTAAAATGATTTCAAGAATACTTACTTGTGTTTCACAAAATGAAATTGAAAGAACAAGTGAAAGAACTAAAATCGGTCTTGCTGGAGCTATAAAAGAAGGACATATTCCAGGTCATACTCCATTTGGTTATAAACGAAATGGAAGATTAATGATTCCAGATATAACAACAAAGCATATAATTGAAAGAATGTATCAATTATACTTTGAGGGTAATTCATATCAAACTATTGCTAATATATTTAATGCTGAAAATGTTGGCAATAAAAGATGGAGAGATAATACAATATTAGAAATGATAGAAAATCCCATTTATAAAGGCGATTATATACACGGAAAAAGGACAAAACATCCAACATACTATGAAGATGTAGTTGAACCTATAATAAGCAAAGAAATGTGGGAAAACTGCCAAGTACAACAATTAAAAAATTCTAGAAGTTATATGAGATATCAAACTTATTTATTCTTACAAAAACTTAAATGCCCAGTATGTGGAAGAATTATGGGTGGTAAAGCAACTTATAAAAAGAAATTTGATAGAACTTATTATTACTATGGTTGTAATGAATGTAAAAATAATATTAAAGAAGATTTTATAGAAGAATCAATATTAGATCTTTTAGGAGATATATTTGAATATGATTCAGTTGTTAATGAATTCTTTCTTCCAATGATTAAATCTAAAATATCTAATCCTAAAGAAGAAATAGAAAAAGAAATTAAAAATCAGCAAGCAAAAAGAGAGAGAATTAAACAAGCATATATTAATGGATCATTTACTCTTGAAGAACATGATAAAGAAGTTAAATATGTAGATGAAACTATTGCTGAACTTGAAAGGCAAATACTAGAACAAGAACAAGTAAAAGAATTAAAATTTACACCTGAAGATATATTAATTAAAAGAGATATGGATTTTATTAATAAAGTTAAACTTCCAATGTTATATAAAGCAATAGTTGAATGTTGGGAAGATTTAAACCGGGAAGAAAAATCAAGAATAATAATGAATTATATTGATGATATTAAATTAACCAAAAATAATAAAGGACAATATGTAGTTGAAAGTGTTAATTTTAGAACTACATTCTATAAAGATTTTAAAAAGTTGTATGATGATGGATTTATAGATTGGAAAAGAAAATTTATATATGATTTTAATGGTATAAGAATAGATAGTAAAATTCGTTATAGTGAATACCTACCATTTAAAAAAGTATACGAACATATAAAAAGATTAAGTGATTGCTATGATGTATCATTCTATAAGGGAACATATCATAGAGATACTGAAAGAGTTGATATGCTACCACTAAAAAAAGGCGAAGTAATTGTAAGAATGTTCCCTACTGAAGAAGATAATCCAAGCAAAGAAAAAATTGGTATGGGAATGATATGTGTTAGTGATAGTCCTAATGATATTCATGTAGATTATCATGATTTATTTGAAGCAATATCTGAAAATAATAGTAATGATAAAGTTAGTCAAGAACAACGATAGTTGCTTGTGAAATTCTTGACTAACAAAAATTAAAATAATAATTGAAAAATATCAAAACAAAATTACTTTTTCGTTTTGATGTTATCTATCATATAAAAGGTTTTTGTATACTTTTTCTAAAAAAGTAATAACAAACGAACACGTTTTGCGAGTTTACTCGTGAAAGTGGGAAAAGTTTGTTTAAATAAATTATGAAAATGATATTAATTATTTGAATAATTTACATATATAAAATAAAAAGTAGTATTTCCTATTTTATCAATACTTTATGTAGTTTTAACTATTTATAGTTATAACGAAATAAAGTATAAACGGTTTCTAAGGTGGTAAACCTTAGCTTCCATATCTTGTTTCTGACAAGATATATAGGAAGTTATGAATAATGACAAAGCCACTTTCGTGCTATTTTCAATATTCATAATTTAGGGGGTGTAAAATATGGAATTATCTTATTCATTACATTTAGGTAATGATAAAAACAAATCTATTAAAGCAAGACAAGAAGCAAAAAATACTCCATCTGGTACTACATCAAAGAATAATAATGCTATACAAAATGTTAAGCAATTAGGTAAAGTCAATCATCATAATTTAAGACAATATGATAATAATCAAGAATTAATAAAAACTATCAAAGGTTCAAATGATATAGTTAAAGATGTTAAAGAATTATATTTAGATTTATTTGATGAAGCAAGATTAGAATATAATGATAAGCAAACTAGAGATGATAGAAAAATAGATAACTATTTTAATAAGATTGCTAATGATACAAAACATGATCTTGCTTGTGAGATAGTTATTGAACTTGGAAATATGGAATATTGGGATGAGAAAAGTTTAGAATATAAATACCAAATGACACAAGTATTTGAACAACAACTAGAAGATATGCAAGAAATAGTTCCAGACTTTTATATAGCAAATGCTATTATACATTTTGATGAACACTCTCCACATATGCATATAGTTGGAGTCCCAGTTAAAGAAAATTGTAAAACAGGTTTATCAAGGCAAGTTGGTAAAACATCAATATTCACTAGAGAATCATTAGTAGTCATTCAAGATAAAATGAGAGAAAGATGTATTGATGAATTTAATATTGCATATGGTATGGATTCAAAACTTAAAGAAAAACAAAAAGGTAAAAATAGAGACATCACTTCATACGAAAGAAAACTCTTTAATGAAAGAGTTAAAGGACTTAAACAAGAAATATCAAATTTACAAAACGAAGTATCTAATTTAGAAGATAATAAAACATCTATCAATAAACAAATAACTAAACTTAATAAAGATAAAGAAGATATAAAAGATGAAATTGACCAAAAGAAAAAGATTAATAATAAAATTGTTTTAAAATCTAAAAATAAAATGCAAGATGAAATCAATAAATTAACTGATGAAAATAATCATTTAAAGTTTGAAAATAAACAAATTAAAGAAGAATATGAACAATTAGAAGAAAAAACTAATTATCTAATTTATCATTTAAATAAAGTATTTGAAAAACTTCCTGAGTTTATTCAAAAGATAGTTGAAAAATTATTTAATAATAAAGTTTTAACTCTATTTGGTTTCAAGCATGATTATGATCCAGAAGAACGAAAAGCAAATCAAGAATTTATAAGAAAACATAATTTATTTAATAAAAGAGAGATTGAAAAAGCAACTAAACATTTAAATGATGAAATGGAAGAAAGTGCAGAAGAGTTTTATTCTGATAAAAAAGATGATGGTTTAGAAAGATAATATAATTAAAAGTACTAATTATGTGGTAAAATAAATAACTAAGAAACTTTATTCAATGATAGAAAGGATGTGACTTATGAATAAAGATAATATAAAAACTGAAATAATAGTAAAAGAACAAAGAATTAATGTTTTAAGAATTGAAAATAAAGAATTTATATCACTTACCGATTTAGCAAGATATGCAAATCCAGAAGAACCTAAAATACCTATTTATGCTTGGATGAGAAATAAAGATGTTTTAGCCTACTTAGGATTATGGGAACAACTTAATAACGAAAATTTCAAAGGTCACGAATTCGAGACCTTTGAGAATGAGGCTGGTAAAAATAGTTTCTATATGTCTCCACAAAAATGGATTAAAGAAACTAATGCTGTAGGTATTATTTCTAAATCCGGTAATAATGGTGGTACTTATGCAAGAAGTGATATTGCTCTAGAGTTTGCTAGTTGGCTTTCTCCTGAATTTAAATTATATGTAATTCAAGAATTTGAAAGATTAAAGAAAAATGAAGCCTATCAAAATAAAATTGATTGGCATGCTAATAGAGTTTTAGCTAAAGTTAGTTATGTAGTTCATACTGATGCTATTAAAAGTATAATAGTTCCTACTTTAACTGAAAAACAAAAGAAATTTGTATATGCTGAAGAAGCGGATGTTTTAAATGTTGCTTTATTTGGTATGACCGCTAAAGAATGGAGAGAAAGCAATTCTGAAATAGCAGATAAAGGAAATATTAGGGATTATACCGATTTACTACATTTAGTTATATTAAATAATCTTGAAAATATAAATGCTGAATTAATTGAAATGAAAATACCACAAAATGAAAGACTTATTAGATTAAATAATATTGCAAGAAAACAAATGGAATTATTAAAAAATAATAAATCATTTAATAATTTAGAGTACATTGAAAATAGAGTTAATAATAAACAAGCGTTACCTTTATAAAAAATCAAAAAGATGATTCGTTATGAGTCATCTTTTATAATTAAACATTCAAATCTTTTTCATATAAGTTCTTGTAAAAATCACAATTTTTTAATAATTCTTTATGTGAACCACTATCTAGTATTTTACCATCATCTACTACAAAAATTTTATCGCAATCAATTACAGTAGATAATCTATGAGCTACTATCAAAATAGTATATTCGCCTTTTAAGTTTTCTATGGCATTTTGTATTTCACTTTGAGTCTCATTATCAAGTGCACTTGTTGCCTCATCAAATAATATTATTTCAGTTTTCATGAGCAATGCTCTAGCAATCGCTAATCTTTGTTTTTGACCACCAGATAATATAACACCGTTTTCACCAACCATTGTTTCATATTTATCAGGTAGAGACATTATAAAGTCATCTATACATGCCATTTTACATGCTTCTCTTATTTCTTTCATTGTAGCATTTTCTTTTGCCAATAATAAATTCTCTTTAATTGAAAAATTGAATATATATGGATTTTGAGTAATAATAGACATATTGTTTCTTAATGAATCACAAGTTAAATCATTGATATCATTATTGTCTATTAATATTTTACCTCGATTTATAGAATATAATCTAGTAATAAGACTAAATATAGTAGTTTTACCAGCACCACTTTTTCCAACAAAAGCTACTTTTTGATTAGGGGTAATTTCGAAACTCATTTTGTTAATTATTTTATTATTTTTATCATAGCCAAAGTCTACATTATCGAATTTAATATTTCCGTCAAGTTTCTTAATATTTAAATTTCCAAATTTTTCTTTTTCGAATTTATTGTTTTCAATTACTTCATATATTCGATCTGAAGAAACTACAAATTTTTTGTTATATTCCAATATTTGTACAATTCCAGTTAGTAAATTTTTTACTTTTGATTGATAATTATATATAATTACAAATGTTGGTATTGTAAGTAAACTATTATTGTATAGAAAGCATCCAATAATTATAAATATAAAATCACTTATAGTCCTTAAATTATTTTCTAAATATTGATAGATTCTTCTTATATTTAACATTTTGATTTCTTCGTTAGAAGTTTCTATTATTTTATTTGAGGTTTGTTTTAAAATTGTATTTGTTGCATTTAAAACTTTAATATCTCTTATGCCTCTAACAAGTTCACCAGTAAGACCAGTTTTCTTTTCTTGTATTTTCTTTAAATTCTTTTGAACTTCATATTGTTTACTTAATCTTTTTTTATTTATTAAAAATATACAAATTGAAGTAATGATTGCATATACAAACAAATACTTATTTAGAATAAGAATTGCTACTAATACACCAACGTTAGTTATTACATAAGATGTCCAATATGTATATTCCATAAACATACCAGAAATATCTTGAGTATCTTTATTTAATCTATCAATAAATACTCCCGATGAAGATTTATCAATTTCTTTAATTTCTAATTTTAATGTTTCCCTAGCAACTGCTATTTGTAAATTTACAAGTGTTTTTTGATAAATTTTTTGATACAAATAGCCTTTAAAATAATACATAGTATATAATATTAATTCTATAATTAATACTGCTAATGCTGATAGAATTAATTGAGCCATTAAACCATCCGTAATATTTAAAATTATCTTTGCTGAAATTAATGGTAATACAGCACCTATTATAGCTTCTACTATACTAACAGATGCATAACCGATTAAATTAGATTTACATTCTTTTATAAATACCCATGTTTTTTTAATATTTCTTAAAAAATTTGATTTTCCTTTTTTCATACAACCACATCCATTAAACATTATACCATTATTTTCGCTAATTTTATTAATAATTGTTTAAATTCATATTAATTCATGGTATATTATATATAGAACTGATATTTATTAGTTGTTCTTTATAGATATAAGTGTTCAAAATAGGCTCTTGTATCGCACCATATTGATATGAAACTCGAACTTATATGGTTCGAGTTTTAAATATATAAAATTTATAAAAAAGGCAAAAGAAAATATTACTTTCTAATAAGTGATATTTTTTTGTTGAAAAATAGTAAAAAAACTTATATTAATATAGATTTATGGTAAAATAGATAGACAAGGGAGGTTTTGTACATTATGAAATATAGAAATATTAGTTTAAATGGTAATAAATATTACTATTATGGTTTAGCAAAGTACAATGATGAATATAAAAAATTTTTAGAGAAATTAAGAATTATTAACGAAGATATGGCTGATTCAGTTGAACATTGTCCAAAAATTTATAGTGAATCAAGTGAACATCAAAGTTATCTAATTCTTCAAAGTAACTATAGATGTGTAGGAGCAATTAATATAGAGACATCAACTGATGAAAGAAATTTAGAAGTAGAAATTCAATTAAATGAAAAATGCTTTAACTCACAAGAAAAAATTATTGAATTAATAGAACAACTTATTGAATCTTTGAAACTATATTTTTTTGATAAAGAAAAGATTGAAATTAATTTAATTAATAATATAGATTTATCTAAGATTAATCCTTATAAATATCATAAAAGAGTATATGATGAAAATTTAACAACCTATACATGCACAAACAAAAAAAATAATTTATTAATTCCAAAACTAGTTGAAGAAATAATTAGTACAGAAAAGAATTTAACAGATTGGGGACAATCTTGGAGGCAAATTTATGGAAAACACGAATTATACTATGATTTTGATTTAGAATTAATGAATGAAATAAAAAATGGAACTGTTACATTACCAGAATTATTTAGTAAAGTAGAAACAATGATATGGACAAACATTAATTCTGGAAAATCATCCAGAAGTATTAGTTTTTCAAAAAATGGAATCATAGATTTTACAAAAAATTCACATGATTTGAAAAATGGGGTAGATTATGAATTTTCATACAATATCTTAAACAATAATTTTAATATGAAAAGTAAAAGTCGTAAGAATTCCAAAAAAGAGTTATTAGAAATTAATGAGGATTCATTTTTTACAAATATTAAAATAAATCAGATAAATATATTACATTCAAAAGAAACTAAAAGAAAAAGAATTAATTATACTAGTCCTATAATTCATAATTCATCAATAGCTGTAGAACTATTGATAAATGAAGAAAACGAAATTGAAAGATGTTATGTAGATTTCAGAACACACAAAAATAATGGTAAGATTAATGGATTGTATGCTTTAAGAATAGCACCAGAAAGATACTTTGATAAATTTTCAATGAGATTTATTAGTCGTAAAGGATATAGATATAGTGATTTTTCAGAAGAAATATTAAAAAATGAAGAAGAGTTATTTTCTGCTATAATTGATGGAAATCTTACAGTTGAATTAATAGATGAATTGATAAGAAAAGTAATTCCAATCATTAATAAAAAATCAATAATTTATAATAAACAACCTATTTCACCAATTAATGAAAAATTAATATCAAATCTTATAGGTTCTGAAACAAAAGCATTTAATTTTGTAAAACAAATTAAAGGTGAAATACCGCTACCTCATTTACAGGAAAACCTAGAAGAATTTATTAGTGAACACGATAATAATAAAAATGATAGTAAAAAAAGAATTTTAAAATAATTAAAGAATAACTAATTCGTATCATTTACTACGTAGATATGTTTCTTTATTGTATAAAACAAGGAGGTAGAATAAATGAAAATTACAATCAATCCAGACAATTTAATTCCAAATGAAGAATGGCAAGTTTTTCATAAAGTGCGTGCTATTATAGAAAATGAAAATGGAGAATTTATTATTAGTAATGAAGGCGGAAAATATATTTTTCCGGGTGGTAAGTGTGAAAAAGGTGAAACTAATATAGAAGCAATTCAAAGAGAAATAAAAGAGGAAACTGGAATTGAATTAAATTCAGAAGATTTTACAGAAAAACTAGAATTAGAAACTTTATATAAGGATTTTTATGATTATAGATCTGAAACTTTAAGACCAAGATATACTAGTACAATTTATTATTATGTAAAATGTTCTAAAAAGATAGACGCCAGTAATATGAATCTTACATCTGGTGAAATAAGTGAACAATTCAAAATTGCTTTTGTAAATCAGGAAAGACTTCTGCAAATGTTAGCAGAAGATCATTCTTCAGCACAAAATGGAGTATTCTTTGATGAAGAAAATCAAGTCGTAGTTGATTTTATCCTAAAAGATCTTTTACCAACTTATTCAAAGCAAAAAAAGAAGATTAAATTTTAGCTTTAGATATCTCACTATAATAATTCAATAAGACATATAGTTTAAATTTTATTTATAAGTAAAATATAATAAGTAACCAGGAGGCAAAGGTATGATAAATTTTGATATAGAAGAAGAAAAGAAAAAACATCCATATTGTTATTATGGTAAAGTATTTGAAGTATCACATAACGAAGACAGATTCTTAATTAAATCTGCACTAAAATATGTAATTGATAGTTATGATTATTATTTAAATAGTGTTGAACAATCACATTATGAAGAATTAGGCTATAATATAGTTAAAAATTATAATATAGATGATGAAAAAGAAGTACTGGATTTAACTTGGATGAGTAAAAATGATATTTTTGATTTTAAAAAAAATAAGGATCACAAAAGAATAAAACAAATAAACGTTAATATTGATAATATAGAGTATTCCCATTTACCAATAGGAAAAGAAATGTTTCACGATATAAAATTAGTAATAAATTATAATAATTCTAAAATATCAAGTATAAGACAAGCAAAAGCACTATCATCATTTATAAAAATAATGGTGAATGTTTAGAAAAAATAGAATTAAGAGGCTTTCCAACATTAAATGCAAATATTCTTACACTAATAGCTAGTAATTATGGAATAGAAGTATTTGAATCAAAAACAGAAAAAGATAAAGTAAAAATAAAAAAAATTAGTTAATATAGGAGATATTATATGAAAAATAGTTTTAACTATAAAATATATAGTGAAGTTTACGATGAAATAATAAGAGGAAACAAAACTATTGAAATCAGATTACTAAATGAAAAATCTGATAAAATTAAAAATGGCGATGAAATAACTTTTTCTGTATTAGACAGTGATAAAACGTTGACAGTAGAAGTTATAGAAAAGTATATTTTTGAAAATATTGATGAGTTATTTAAAAATAAATATGTAGTAAAAAATAGTTTAATGAATTATACAAATGATGAAACTAAAGATTTACTATATAATATTTTTGGAAAAGAAAAGGTAGATAATTCAAAAATAGTAGGAATTGAGTTTAGATTAAAATAATTTAAAAAAGAAAAAAAGTATGATATAATTACATAGGTATTTGTAATATTTAGACGACACATGTATAGCGAAATGCTTGTAAATCTGATAACGGAACTAAAGCATTTTGAAATACATGTGTTTTTTTATTGCAAAAAAGAGGAGGTGAAGTAATATGCCACAAAACAAAAGAGAAAGAGCTATATTTGCATTTTTGACTGTACTTGTTACAGTACATGCATATGTTTTCTATAGTTTATATGTAGTAAATGGAATTACATTAATGAATATAACTGGAAAGACTAGTGTAATATCCGCAATAAATTCTCTTGGAGGAGTATATATGTTAGGAAGATATCTTCCAATATGGACAGTTGTACTAGTTGAACTTTGTTTTGCATATACATGCGAAATGTTAATAGGACAACCATTCTCATTTAAAATGGCTTGTAAAAACTTTGATATAAAGAAAACTGATCCAGTAACATTTGAAACAGCAGTTATAACTTCAACAGTTGCTATAATGGTTCCCGTAATGAGTTTTATAGCTGCATGGTTATATTATCCATATTATTCAGGATTTAATATGTTTACACTACTTGCAAATTGGTTAAAATTAATATGTTTTAATTTTCCATTTGCATACTTTACACAGCTTTTCTTTATTCAACCATTAATAAGACAAACATTTAAAACAATATTTAAAAGAAAGTAGACAGATTAATTTTTAGTCTGCTTTTTATTATGATATAATGAAGTAAAGATGGTGAAGTTTATGAATAAAAAAGAAAAAAATAGTTTAAAAATATCATTATGGTTAAATATTTTAATAGTTATATTTACAATAATCGCAAGTATAATTATGTTTACAGGTTTTGAATTTATGCATGGGAATGCTACTGTTTTAGAATCTTCAAAAATTGGAATGTTTAAATTCTATACAGTTGATTCAAATATTTTAATGGGTCTAACTTCTTTAATTTTTTTAATAGAAGAAATAAAAGTACTAAAAGGAAAAATAAAAGAGATAAAAACTATTTATCATGTATTAAAATTATCTGGTACAATAGGAGTAACGCTTACATTTCTAGTTGTATTTGGATATTTAGGAATAATAGCTGAAGGAGGAATATTTTCGCTTTTAATGAATAGTAATTTATTCTTTCATTTGATAATACCAATGTTAAGTATTATTAGTTTCATATTCTTTGAAAAGACAAATAAAATCAAATTAAAATATACTTTTTATAGTTTAATACCAACATTTTTTTATATGATTTTTTATACAACAAATATTCTAATTCATATGGAAAACTACAAAGTATCTCCAGTTTATGATTGGTACTGGTTTGTACAGGGTGGAGTTAAAACTGCATTTATCGTTGAACCATTAATGCTTTTAATAACATATACAATTAGTTTAGTTTTATATAAATTGAATAAAGTAAAATAAATATTGATTTTTAAGAGCCTCAATTCTATAATAAAAAACTAAGTGGTGATAATATGTACATCTTAGAAAAAATAAAAAAACTTGACGATAAAGAATTAGAAGAATATACAAAATTAAGAATTGAAGAATTAGAAGAAAATGCAAGAAAAATAAACAAAGATATAGATACAATAGGATATTTACTTGATTATAATCCATCAGCATTTGACTTACTAGATAAAAGTGAAGATGATTCATTAGAAATTGATCTTCAATGTACTTATAATGGATACATTCCTAAAGGTACAAGGATGGTATATGGTTTAACATATACGAAAGAAAAAGTTGCAGAAAATGCAGGTAGTTACTATTATATAGATACGGATGAATACATCTATATGTTCTTAAAATACATAAAAGATAGAAGAGTAGATAGTGAGCATGATTTATTTGTTTATATATTATACTTTATAAGAAATTATTTAGGTTGGTTTGAGAAAATTTCAAGAGATGATATGTTTAAAATGTTCTATAAGAATGAAACAACTTTTTATGATCCAATTGAAGAACATAAATTTTCTTGGTTTAAAGGCATGGGAAATGGAATGTGTAGCGAAATAGCACTAATGGCACAAAATATTTTAGCTTTCTTAGAATTTAATACTGCCATAGTGATAGGTTATGAAAAAACAAGAGAAAATGATGGTGAAAATCATGCATATAATTTAATATCATTTAATGATTCGGAAACGTATGAATTAGTTGAACTTCTAATAGATTTTTCAAATTATATATATGTATATGATCATAATTATAAAAGAATAGATAGATTCCCATTTACAGGTGAACTAGAAGATGGAGTAGGAGAAGCCATAGAAAAATTAAGAAGAGGAAGAGAAAAATATAAATTTAAAAATTATAGTTATGATATACCAGGAGAAAAATTATTTAAATTAATAAAAGAAAATCGTATAGACGAAGTAATAAAACATATTAAACCTGATAATATATTATCATTTGAAAACTACTATTATCTTTTACTCGGAGATGAAGTTTTTCAATTAACAACATTTGATAATAGAAAATATTCTATAGATTTAATAATGGGAGAAAAGACAAAAAAACTAGAAAAAGATATGAAATAATATCTTTTTTTTATTATATTTTTAAACTTATAGTAAAAAATACCATAAATCTATTGACAAGTATAAACTTATAGTATAACATACTATATGTAAGGAGATGATTGATATGGTTATAGAAATAATAAGTGCATCCTTAGGACTAATTCAAGGAGTACTAGTAATGCTAAATAAGAGGAGCAACTGGTTATTTTACATCATGCAAATGCTATTCTTAATAATATTCTCAAGTATAAATCATTTATATGGAGATATAGTTAACAATAGTATCTATTTAGTAATGGGAGTAGTAGGATTTATTCTTTGGGGCAAAAAAGAAAAAATAAATAAAATAACAAGTGCAAAACTAAAAGAAAAAATAATATATACATTATTAATAGCTTTAGGAACATTGGTATTATTTTGTATTTTGAGAAAAACTGATGATCCACTTCCATTATTAGATTCATTTACAACAATATCAAGTTTAATTGCTACATACTACATGATGAAGAAGAAAATAGACACATGGATAATCTGGTTCATAAACGATATTTTCTATGCTATTGAATATTTTATCTTGCCAAACCAAGCAATATATTTATTCATTCTAAACATCATATGGACGGTACTTGCAGTACTATCATACATTAACTGGAAAAAATTAATGAAAGGAGATTAATATGATTAAATTATTCTACTCAGGAACTTATAAAGTAAGACATGAATTAATAACTGAAGAAAACATTTTAGAAATGTTAAAAGATGATATGAGAAGTAAAATAGTAGGAGATGTTAAAAGTACAGTTTATGCATCTAACGGAATAGTACTTAAGAATAATAAAAATGTAAAATACATTGGAGGATTTTACTATGAAAAACAAAATAAAAACAAAACAGTATGTGAAAATGTAGTAGAAGAAGAATTAAAACAAATAGATAAGGCTGACCTACTAGTAGTTAACTTAACTAAATACTCAGCAATTGCAAGTATAACAGAACTTATATATGGAGCATTTAAAAATAAAAAAATAGTAATATTCTGTGATCCTAAAGTAACAAGTTATGAAGTAGAAGGAGAATATTGGTTTCCAATTTTAACTGCTAAAAAATTAGACAAAAATATAGAAATAAAGTTTATTGAAGATGAAGAAGAAATAATAAAATATATAAATAACTTAAAATAATGATATAATTTACTTATAAAGGAGATGTTAGTTATGGTAGATGTAGTATTAGGAGCATTCTACGGAGATGAAGGAAAGGGTAAAATAATAGATTACTTATCAAAAGATAGTAAGTACGCAGTTAGATTTTCTGGAGGAAATAATGCGGGCCATACAATAGAAGTAGATGGCAAGAAATTTGCATTTCATTTAATACCAAGTGGTATATTAAATAAAAATGTAAAAGCAATTCTTGGAAATGGAGTAGTAATTGATCCAAAAGTATTAATTGAAGAGATTAATAATTTAAAAGAAAATGGATATAAAGTTGATAACTTATATATAAGTGATAAGGCACATTTAATTCTTCCATATCATATAGAACTTGATGGAATGTATGAAGATATAAGAAAAGAAAGAAAAATAGGTACTACAAAAAGAGGAATAGGCCCAGCATATTGTGATAAATATGAAAGATGTGGTATTCGTATGGAGGACTTTATTAGTAAGAACTTTAAAGAGTATTTAAAGACAAATGTAGAAAATAAAAATGTAATACTTAAAGCATTTGGATATGAAGAAATAGACTTTGATAAAGTATATAATGAGTACAAGGAGTATGCAAAAATATTAAAACCATATGTATGCGATACAACAACTATGATTCATAAAGCACTTAAAAATAATGAGAAAATTTTATGTGAGGGAGCTCAAGCAACACTTCTTGATATTGATTTTGGAAGTTACCCATATGTTACTTCAAGTAGTCCAACAATAGGAGGAGTATCAACTGGTGCTGGAATCGGATCAAGATATATTAATGAAGTTTATGGTGTAATTAAAGCATATTCATCACGTGTTGGTGAAGGACCATATGTAACTGAATTAAAAGACGAAATTGGAGATAAAATTAGAGAACTTGGACATGAATATGGAACAACAACTAAACGTCCTAGAAGATGCGGATGGCTTGATGTAGTTGCACTTAATTATGCAGTAATGCTTAATGGTATTACAGGAATCGCTATGAACCATTTAGATACAATTGGTAAACTAGATAAGATTAAATTGTGCGTTGCTTATGAGTATAAAGGAAAAAAAGAAGAATACTTTAGTACTAACATGGATTTCTTAACGAATAGTAAACCAATATATGAAGAATTTGATGGAAATTTTGGAGACATAAGTAAATGTAAAACATATGATTCTCTTCCAGAAAATGCTAAAAAATATATAGAAAGAATAGAAGAACTAACTAATACTAAAATTAAATTTATCGGAACAGGTCCAGGCAGAGAAGATATAATCGTAAGATAGTAGGTGATAAAATGATAATACTAGAAGGCACTGATGCTGTAGGAAAAACTACAACTATAAAATTACTTGAAACAGAAGGTATTATCTTAAAAGATAGAAGCAAAGATATAATATCTAAATACATGCTTGAAGATTATAGTATAGATTTTAGAGCAAAAAAGTATTATGAATATTTAAAAGAAAATGATGATATAGTAATATTTTTAATTAACAACGATAAAGAAGAACTAGATAGAAGAGTAAAACAAAGAAAAATTATTAATGAATTTGATCTAAAAGCATATGAGTATAACTTAATGTATAAAGAAACATTTGAATACATGAAAGAAAACAATATGCTTTTAGATAAACTATTTATGATTGATGTAACAAATCTTAATATAAAATCACAAAAAGAAAAAGTAAAGGAGATGGTATTATGCCTAGTGTAGCAGCTCATATGGCAGTAGCAAAACTACTTTCTGAAAAATTAAATATAAACACTCCTGATTTTTATAGAGGAAATCTTCTTCCAGATTTACGAGTAGGAAGCATGATAGATTCACACTTTAAGGTACAAGGAGAACACTTTTTAGTAACAGATGTAGAAGAAGCAAAGAAAAATTTAGTTTTAACAAATGATTTAGACTTAGGTTATTATACTCATTTACTTTTAGATAAACTTTTTTTAGAAGAATATGTTCCAACATATATTAATAGATATGATTTATTTAAAACAAAAGAAATGTATAGTGACTATGATAAAGTGAATTTTGATATAGTTGATTATTTTAATCTTGATGTAGAAAGTCTATCAGAAATATTAACCGAAGACTATGGCTGTGATATTGATTTGGAAAAACTTAAGACAAATATTAGATGTTTAAATAAAAAAGAAGTATCCGATGGAAAATATCTAAAAAAAGAAGAATTTAAAAAATTTTTAGTAGAAGCAGCAGAAAGAATATATGAGGAGGTGAAAAACTATGAAAGTAAACCTAGTGTGCCCCATGTTTATTCTAGATAGCAAGAAAAATGAAAATATAAGAAAAAATGATATTAAGTCACTAAAAATATTAACAGATAAAAATAATGAGATACCAAAATTAGAATATACAGGTGGAGACTTAAAAGAAACGATAAGAGATTATTTGTCAAATATAATTGGAACAAAATTATTTCATCTACAACAAGCATTCACTCTAGAATATGATAATGAAATAAATATCATATATACAGCTGTAACTAATATTGAAAATATAAAGAAGAAAGATGAAAATTATAACCTTGTAGATTTTTCTATAGAAAATAATGATACTATTATTTTTGATAACACTTCATATAAATATAAAACAAAAGAGAAAATAGAAAATAATAATATAGAATATTTTCATGAAATAAAAGTAGAGGATAAAACTATAAAAAATATGTTATTAGAAATATTAATTTGTTATAAACAAATAAGAAATAGTATTGATAATACTGATATAATGTTTAAATTTTTACCAAAAACATTTACTTTAGAAGATGTAAGACTTGTTTATGAATTAATTAAAGATACCACTGTAGATAAATCAAATTTTAGAAAAAAAATAATTAAATATTGTGAAAAAACAAGCGAGCAAACAATAGAAAAAACAGGATTTAGACCTAGTGAAAAATATAGTTTTAAACCTTTAAAAGGAGATATTTGGTTATGATAGTAGCAACAAATAATAAAGGAAAACTAAGAGAAATTAAAAGTATATTAGATGAATATGAATTATATTCTTTAAAAGAAAAGGGTATTGAAATTGATGTTGTTGAAGATGAAGATACTTTTCTTGGTAATGCTAAAAAGAAAGCAAAAGAAATATATGATTTAACTCATGAAGAAACAATTGCTGATGATTCAGGATTATGTATTGACGCACTAGATGGTTTTCCAGGAGTTTTAACACATAGATTCTTAGGTGAGAATAAAACTGATAGTGAAAGAAATGATTATTTAATAAATGAATTAAATAAATATGATAATAGATCTGCAGAAGTAGTATGTAATTTAGTTTATTATAATGGAGAAATATTTGTTGTTGGAGAAGGTATCCTAAATGGAACAATATCAAAAGAAAAAAGAGGAACAAATGGATTTGGTTTTGATGAAATATTTCTTCTTCCAAATGGTAAAACTCTTGCTGAACTTTCACCAGAAGAAAAAAATGATGTAAGTGCAAGAAGTCTAGCTGCAAAAGATTTAAAGAAAAAATTAAAAAAAATACTAACCAAATAATTATTTTAAACACTATATTAATGAAAGGTGATAAAATGCAAGAAATATATGATGAATATTATTACAAAATATATAATTGGTCATTAAATAAGACACATAAAAAAGAAGATGCAGAAGATTTAACAAATAGTGTTTTCTTAGCTATATTTGAATATCTAAGTAAAAATATCAAAGTAGAAAAGTTAGAAAACTTAATATGGAAAATTGCTTATAATATGTGGTGCACCAAAGCAAAAAAATATATTAAAGAAAAAGATAATGTAACACTTGACGAAGAATATCAAATTGGCTATAGTGAAAATACGATAGACAAAATTATATATAAAGAAATAATAGATAGTATTGATAAAGTAGGTTTAACTGAAAAAGAAACTAAAGCTTTTAGACTATATTATATAGATGGCCTTTCAATAAAAGAAATAGGTAGTATTTTAAATTTGGCGGAGTCAAACATAAAATATTACTTATATAATGCTAGAAAAAAAATAAAGGAGAAATATTATGAATAATTTTAAATTTGATAAGTATTTAAATATTGTAAATGAGGAAAAAGTAAAACATGGATTAGAGTTATACTCACCACTTTATCCAATGTTTAGAATGGTTGATGGAAAGTTATATGTTGCTGTAATGCTAACTAGTGATGATGACAACGTATGGAGTAAAGATAGTAATGTAAAACCGGAGTATTGGGTATTAATTGATATAGAAACAGATAAAATTGTTTCATTTAATAAAACAGAAGAAAATGATTTTGTTTTAGGCAATGTTATAGAAAAAACATATGATAATAGTGATAAAGAAATATCTAAATATACTGTAATGAAAACAGTAGAATATAAAGATTATTTAAAAAATGATATTAAAAATTTTAAAATGCCAATTGGTGAAAAATTAGAAAAACTATTAGGAAAAGAAATTGAAATAGATGGTGAAAAAGTAAATATTGATGATTATGTTTTTGCAAACATTGAAGAAGAAATTAGTGATAAACTTAATCAGTTAGTTGAAATGATGCTATGGACAAAATATGGATCAATAATATTTTATTATGACTTACTATTTACAAAAATAATAAAAGAAGAAAAAGTAGATTTAGAAAAAGTAAAACTATGTATAGAAATAATGAATAATTATTATCCAGGAGTTAAATACATAGATAACTTATTTAACATTTAAAACATAAAGAATTTCTTTATGTTTTTTTTCCTGATTGACAAAATATTAAAATTAATATATAATGAAGCACAAAAGAAAGGAGTGTGATTGACATGAAGACAATTAAAAGTAATAATATAAGTAAAGTAAACAATAGTGAGTTAATCGCACTTCTTTTAACTTTGTAAAAATAGTTAAAATACTTTAGTGTGCTCTCACTATTATGAGAGTTTTTTTGTGTGTAAAAAAACTGATAGTGAAGGTGATAAAATGAGAGAAATAAAAGAATCTACTGAAGAAGAAATGATATTAGATTTTTTAAAAGGGGAAATTGATTCAGTAAGATTTAGTGGTGATTTAATAAAAGTATTAAAAAAACTAAAACTAAATGAAACTATAATTAATAATGGAGAAACATCAAGTAAAGAAGAAAACTTATTAAGACTAAAAATAATGAATTTATATAGAGAATATCCAGATAAAGAATTATTTGAAAATTTTCCAAATATAGAAAAATGGAAATATGTACAATTAAATGAAAAAGATATTAATAAAATTTTTTATATAGATTATGATTACTGGAATGAACTATCAAATAATACATCTAGTCCATTAGAAGCAGTGAAAAATATAAAAAAGGGTATAGAAATATATGGAGTATCAAATAAACCTTTTATAGATGGAGTAGAGTATTTAAAAGAAAATACTTTTCCACCAGTAATTTTAATAACATGTAATGATGAAAAATATTTAATAATAGAAGGACATTCAAGAATGACCATATATGGATTTATACCAGAAAAATTAAATGGCACATATGCATATATAGGTTATTGTACAGAAGAAGAAATGAGAAAATATGATGAAAGAATGTTATCTGGCAAGTCTTTAAGAAGTAGAAAATATTAAAAAGGGAAGTGATAACAATGAATATAGAAAAGTTTTGTAATAAATATAACTTAGGAAAAGTAAAAACAATAGAAAAAATAACTGGTGGGTTAATGCATAAAATGTTTAAAGTAGAAACAGATAAAAAAACATATTGCATTAAAGTATTAAATCCAGAAGTTATGGCAAGAAGTGAATCATTAAACAATTTTATAGTTTCAGAAAAAATATCTAACTTAGCAAAGAAAAATAATATCCCAGTATCAAGTAGCTTAGAAATTAAAGGAAACTTTTTAACTAAGTTTGATAATGATTACTACATGGTATTTGATTTTGTAAATGGTAAAACTTTAAAAGATGAAGAAATAACTATTGAACATTGTAAAAAGATAGGGAAAATATTAGGAGAAATACATTCTTTAAATTATGAAGAAATAGAATTAAAGCCTGAGATAACCAAATATAAAAGATTATATGATTGGGAAAATTATATAAATAATGAGAACTTTAATAAAATGAATTATAAAGACTTATATTTAAAAAACTATAAAAAGTATAATTCTATTCTAAAAAGAGCAAATGAAAGATTTAATGCCTCAAATAAAAATCAGACAATATGTCATAGAGATATGGACCCTAAAAATGTAATGTGGGATGGTAATAATCCAGTAGTAATAGACTGGGAATGTGCAAGTGTTGCAAATCCAGAAAGAGAGTTATTAGAAGATGCACTTTGCTGGTCAGGATTTTTGAGTAATAGCTTTAATGAAGAAAAGTTTTCTATAATGTTTGAAGAATATTCTAAATATAGAAACATAAATGATATAGATTGGTATGATGTTATTTGTGGTAATCTAGTAGGAAGATTTGGATGGTTAAAATATAATTTAGAAAGAAGTCTAGGTATTATTTCTAATGATGAAGAAGAAATGTCATTAGCCGAAAAAGAAGTAGAAAAAACAATTGATGAAATAAATAGATATTTAGAATTAATTGGCGATATGGAAGAACTTATTAATAAAATAATCACAAAAGAAAAAAATAACTATGATAAAGTTATAGAACAAATTATTGATAATAATGAAATATTAAAAGGTAAAAAGTATAAGCTTATAACAGCTGGTTTTACAAATACTATTTATGAAGTAGAAAACTACATAATTAGAATATGTACTGATATAAAAAATGAAGATAATTTTAAAAATGAAATAGACTTCTATCAAAAAAATAAAAATAATACAAAAGTACCAAAACTTTATTATAGTGATACAACAAAAGAAAAGGTTCCATACTATTATGAAATAATTGAAAAAATAGAAGGAAAACCATTATATGAAGTTTGGTACAAATTAACTGATGAGGAAAGAAAAAATACAGTAATAAAACTAATAGAAGTATTAAAATCATTTCATAGTATTAAAACAGAAGAGTATGATTTTAAAGACTATGTAGAAAAAGAAATAATAGATATTATAAAAGATAGTAATTTAGATGATGAAATATTTAAAAAACTATTAGAAAAATGTGATATATATTTTGAAAAAAATAAATTTGGATTATTACATAATGATGTACATTTTGATAATGTAATATATTATAATGGAAAAGTAAGTTTAATTGATTTTGAAAGATATATTAAAGGATCAATTGATTATGATTTTAAACGTTTATCAAGATATTCAGATTCACCATGGCTTTGGGCAAGTACAAAAACGGATATGCTAACTGTAGAATCTGACTATGAAAATTTAATGGATATGTTTTTAGAAAATTATGAAGAATTAAGAACTATTCCATATATAAAAGAAAGATTAGAAGTTTATCAAATAATCGAGTTACTATATCAATACAGAAATACTAAAGAAATAGAACATTTAGATAATGCAAAAATTAAAATAAATAAATTATTAAAATAAAAAGGAGAATAATTATGATATATGAAACACCAACACTTGAAACAGAAAGATTAATATTAAAAAAATCAAAATATGAAGATTTAGTAAAGGTATATGAATTCGACTTCAGAAAATTAAGAGACATTGCTGGAGAGTTTGAATTTGTAAAACAAGATCCTAAAGAATTAATTGGTTGGGATGAGCCAGAAGAAGGAGTATATAATTGGGTAGTATTTTTGAAAGAAACAAATGAACCAATCGCTGATATAGTTGCAGATAGAGAAGTAGAAGAAATAAAAGGAATTGAACTAGCATTTAATACTCATCCAAATTATTGGAGAAAAGGATATACTAGTGAAGCAATAATTGAAGTAATGAGATTTCTATTTGAAAAAGGATATGAAAATATTTTATGTGGATATGATGAAGGAAATTTCAAATCTAAAGGTATTGGTGAAAAATTAGGATTTGTTCCATACTCAGTAAGAAAAGATGCATGGGAAAAAAATGGACAAAAAATATCAAGCTATACAAGCATTTTATCTAAAGAAAGATTTAACGAATTATATAATAAAAAAATTAAGTAAAAGAGGGGGAATATGAAAAAATATTTTTATCATACAGTAACAGAAAGGCCAATGTTTTTAAATCAAGTAATTGAGTTTAATGAAAATAATCATAGTGGAGTATATGAAAGAATTTATAAAGAAAAAGAAAGTGTAGACAAAATATATGATAAAGAGGATATAGAGTTAACAAATGATATAGAAAAAGCTCTAAGAGAGTTTGCTCTAGAAGAAGTAAGAGAAAAAGAATATCCAGAATATCCATCTAGACTTTCGTGTCTATATGTTTCAAATACACTTGAAGAAGCAGAATTTTGGTATAACACGTTTATCACACAAGGAAGACCAACTTTTCAAATTGTAAAAGTAGAAGTTGAAGGAAGAAGTTTTACAGGTGATGCCTGGAATTGTTTTCACGGAACAAAAGATATTGAAAAAAATTATACACTTGCAAGAAAATATTGGAATAATGAGAAAAATGAACTAGGCGAAAAACCTATTGTTGAAACACTAGTAGATGGAAAAATTAAAATAGTAGAAATAATAAAAGTAAATGAAAAAGATATGAAAGAATATGAAGAACAAAGAAAAAAATAATACAGATATATATTTAAATCAAGATATAGATAATCCAGAGTATTTATTCCATGGAAGTCCAAAAAGATTAGATAAATTAATTCCAATTACATCACATGATTCAGATGCTAACACAAATAATATAGCAACAGCTATATTTCTATTCCCATCTTTTTTAAAGTCAACACCATACGCATTCAAAGATACAATTAAAGAAAAAAGTAAAAATTTAAAGTGGAATTTTATAATACCAAATGATAATAGTTATCCATTAATGACAATGGAAAATGTAATAATTGATGAAGATATAATTGGATATATTTATGTTTTTAAGAAAGAAAATTATATGATTAAAGATAATGATTCCTATCAATATAAATGTTTTAAAGAATTAAAACCAATTGATATAATCGAGGTGTGTTATAAAGATTATAAAAAATATTACGAGGTGAAATAATGGAAATATATGAGTTAATGAATAACGTCAATAACTGGATTAAAAAAATACTTAAAGACAATTATGTAGGTGTATACTTCCATGGTTCTTTAAGACTAGGAAGTTTTAATCCAAATAAATCAGATTTAGATTTTATAATAGTTGTAAAAGATAAAATAAGTTCAGAAACAAAAAAGTTAATTTGGGATAAAATGTTAGAAATTGAAAAACTATTTCCTAAAAAAGGTTTTGAATTTAGTGTAGTACTAGAAGAAAACTGTAGAAATATAAAACATCCTATTGCTTATGAACTTCATGGTAGTAAAGATTGGATAGAAAAATACAAAGAAAATAGTTCTATTTTAATTAATGATGATTACAAAACAGATCCTGATTTAGCAAGTCATTTTAATGTTATAAATGTTCCTAACGATAAAATGGATTTTGGAAAACCATCAAAAGAAGTATTTGAAAAAGTACCAAAAGAGTATGTAATTAATTCTAACTATCAAGATACACTTGATTGCAAAGAAGAAATTACTAATAATCCAGTATATTGCATTTTAAATCTATGCAGATTTTATGCATTAATAAAAGATAATTTAACTTTATCAAAATATGATGGTGGTAAATGGGCAATAGAAAATATGGACTCAAATTATAATGACATTATTAAAAGTGCTATGAAGGATTATTTAAGTGATACAGATAGTATTTATGATAATGAAAGATTAAAAGAGTTTGCAGAAGAAACAATCTGTTTAATTAATGAAATAATGACTAGGAGAAGTACTAATGAACATAGAAAAAGATAATATAAGAATAAGAAGTCTAACAAATGATGACTTTACATTAATGCTGAAATGGTTAACAGATGAAAGAGTATTAGAGTTTTATGGTGGTAGAGATAAGAAATATACATTAGAATCGTTAAAAAAACACTATACAGAAGAAAGTGAAAGTGAGCTATACAGAGTAATTATCGAATACAATAATACTCCAATTGGTTACGGACAAATATATAGAATTTGTGGAGAACTATATAATGAATATAATTATCCAGAAACAGATGAAATAATATATGCAGCAGATCAATTTATTGGAGAACCAGAATACTGGAGCAAAGGAATTGGAACAAGATATATTAAATTAATTTTTGATTTTTTGAAAAATGAAAGAAATGCTGATGCAGTAATATTAGATCCTCGCAAGAACAATATTAGAGCAATAAAATCATATCAAAAAGCAGGTTTTAGAATTATAGGTGATTTACCTGAACATGAACTTCATGAAGGTAAAAAAGAAGATTGTTATTTAATGGAATATAGATTTGATGAAAATAATGAGTATAAGAGTAATTTAAAAAAATAATGAGGTGCAATATGGATATTATAAGTAAAAAATATATAAATGAGGGATTTAATAGTAAGGCATATATTATAAATGATGATTATATTTTACTTGAAGGAGTAAACCATAATTCATATAAAAACTATCAAAAATATAGAGATGTAATTAATCAAATAAAAAGTATTAAATCGTTAGAAATACCAAAAATAGTTGAACTAATTGATCCATGTGAAGAATATCCAAATGGTGCATTAATTTATAAAATGATTAAAGGTCATACTTTTAGAAAAGAACATATAGAAATTGTTGATTTAGATAGTATTGCTAAAAAACTTTCTGAATTTATGAATGAGTTATATGATATAAAAGTTGATTTCAATAAAGAAGAGTATGTTAAAAATGAATTAGATATTACAGAGAAAAGTGTTACCAAATTAAAAGACTATTTAAGTGAATCTAATTATGAAAAAGTATTATCTTGGTTTAATGAATATAAAAACTATTTATTAACATTTGATGATTATCATTTTATTCATGGAGATTTATGGTATGAAAATTACATTCTCAATGATAATAATGAATTAGTTGGAATAGTTGATTTTGAAGGATCAGGAATGGGAGATCCTGCTTATGATATTGCTGCGCTTTATTATTTAGGAACAGATTTCATAAATAAAGTATTAAATTATTATAAATATACAGATGAAAATTTAGTGAGAAGAGTATCAATGTTAATAAAGGCACGTGAAATTGCTGACTTTGATGATACGTTAAAAAACTATCCAGAAGAATTAGAAGAACAAGTGGATAAGATAAAGAAAGTTATATAAAAAAATAGGAGGTGACATCTTGAAAATAAAAAGATTTAATCTTGAAACAGATTTAATAGAATTAGAAGATTATTTAAGAAATGAGTATTTAGAAAATAAAAATATGACTTCATGGCTTCCTGAAAGATTACATGATTTAATATATAGAATGGATACACAATATACTGATGAAGGTAATCCTAAATCAAGTGATTATATATTTATTTGGGAAGAAAAAGATGAAATAGTTGGTTGTATTTTACCTGATGGTGATGCAATATATATGAGTATAAAAAGAGGATATGAAGATTTATATAAATCAATAGTAAGATTTGCAGAAGAAAATTGTAAACCATTATTTAAAAAAGAAGAAGATGGAACAATTGATTTTTTAGTAATTGCTAATGATAGTTTAGAATATAGAAAAGAATTTTTAGAAGAATATGGTTATACAAGACAACAAGAGGAAGATTATGATAATTACATATATCCAGAAGAAATTGATGTTACAGTTAATTTGCCAGAAGGATTTAAGTTAGTTTATGGAAATGATTATACAAACGAAGAAAATAAATGGAGTGCATGTAATCTAGGATTTCATCCTGAATTAGAAAGTCCAAATTATAAAAATGATATGAAATCTTACAACTCAAGAAAAAAATCCTCTATGTATAAAGATAGCTTTGAATGTATGGTAATAGATGAAAA
Organism: Caryophanales bacterium UBA7476; assembly: GCA_002477275.1. Taxonomy (GTDB): domain Bacteria; phylum Bacillota_I; class Bacilli_A; order RF39; family UBA660; genus CAG-417. The sequence continues at coordinate 23,503 of DLOU01000011.1, read as the reverse complement.
TGAAAAAAAGCAAAATGATGTTTGTTCATATTGTTTTGTTTATGTTGATATAGATTCAAAAACTGCGCTTATAGAACCTGTAAGTACAAGAGAAAAATATAGACATAAAGGAATAGGAACAGCAATGATGCATGGGGTAATATTAAAATGTAGTGAATTAGGAGTTAAAAAATGCTATGTAAATTCTTATGATTGGAGAAGAAAATTTTATAATGCAGCTGGATTTACAACTGAGGATACAATAGGATACTACCACAAAAAAATATAAATGAAGGAAGTGATAAATATGAATGTTTATTATAAGATTTTTAAAGATAACTTTCCTTATGTAAGTAGAGAAGAAAATACTCTTTTAGAAATTATTAATAATGAAGATAATAAATTTTTAGAAGAAAAAGAAAATGATAAATTAATTGGACTTGCAATCGTTAATAAAAATACAATACTTCTTTTAATAGTTGATAAGGACTATAGAAATAAGGGTATTGGAACAAAAATTTTAAATAAATGTGAAGAACTTATTAGAAAAAATGGCTTTGATAAAGTTATATTAGGAGTTGGTTTTAATTATTTAATGCCAGGAGTTCCTACAAGTAAAAAGTTTACAGATAGTGTTCATGAAAATCTTGATCCACTAGTAAATGATGTTGCAAGTACTTTCTTTGAAAAAAGAGGATATATTCATTCATGGAAAGATTGTAATTGCTTTGATATGAAAATGTCATTATCTAATTTTATAAAAAATGATAATTCAATCGGAGATACAATTAATGGTATTTATTATAGATGGGCAGAATTAAATGATATAGATGAAATTATTAGTTGCGCAGATGATGCATGTCAGTATCAAGATGAAAAGTTTTCTAAATATTATAAGAATACTGATTTATACAAGGAAAATAATAATCAAAAAGTGTTAGTTGCAGTAAAAAATAATAAAATAGTAGGAACACTTATTGTATCCATTGAAACAGAAGAAAAAGACTTAGGATGTGTAGGATGTACTTGCGTTTCATTTAAAGAAACACATCAAAAAATAGGAACAAATATGGTAAGACTTGGAACTAAATATTTAAAAGATATAGGACTAAAAAATGCTAGTTTAAGTTATACATATACAGGATTAGATGTTTTATATGGAGATTCTGGATATGAGATAAGTGCATATTATTTTATGGGAGAGAAAATAATAAAATAAGGTAGTGAAGATATGAGCAAAATAATAAATAAAATGAGGCAAGAAATTATTTATAGAAGCAATAATTTTGAACAGCAAACTGCTGGAACAAAGGATGAATATAATATTTATAGAGAACATATTCAATATGTATATAAATATGTATGTTTACTTTCAAAAGATAAAGATGTAGATCATGAAGTATTAGAGTTAAGTGCTTTACTTCATGATATTGCAATGACTGATAGAAGTTTAGATAGGTCTAAACATAATGAATATGGATCTGTTATTGCAGAACAATTATTAAGAGAAAATGGTTATCCTGAAGAGAAAGTACAGTTTGTTAAAAAATGCATTTTAAATCATAGTAGTAAGCGAGCACAATATAGAACAACTGAAGAAGAAAGAATTTTGGTTGATGCAGATGGACTATCTCATTTTGATTCAATATCTAATTTATATTCTTTAGCTCATAACGTGATGGAACTTAATGATGAAGATACAATAAAATTTATTCAAGATAAATTAACAAAGGATTACAATGAAATTAGTCCAGAACTTAAATATCTAATTGAAGAAAAATATATTAGAGTTATGAGTGCTAATAATATTGATGATTTACTAGAAACAAAAAAAGTTTTATAGGGGGTGAACATATGGCAAAAGTAATTTTAGTATGTGGAAAAATATGTAGTGGCAAAAGTTATTATTCTAAAGAATTAAAAGAAAAGTTAAATGCAGTTATAATATCTCCAGATGAAGCAACATATGAATTAATTAATAATGAGCAAGGAGATTTTTATAATATTTTTTCTGAAAGATTAAATAACTATTTAACAAAAAAAGTAGGAGAAATAGTTAAAACAGGAGCTAATGTAATTTTTGAAAGAGGTCTTTGGACAAAGAAAGATAGAGAAAAAATTAAAAAATATTATAAAGAACATAATATAGAATGTGAACTTCATTATGTTTATGTTGATGAAGATACTTGGAAAAATAATATTGAAGAAAGAAATCAAAGAGTATTAGATGGTAATGGTGGTTCTGATTTCTATTTAGATGAAGGATTAATGAAAAAGTTAGAATCGAAGTGGGAAGAACCTACTGAAGATGAAATTGATGTAATAAATAAAAATAATAGAACAAAAAATATCAAGAAGTAAGGAGCCGAATGATATGGAAAAAATATATCTGAAAATACCAAATATAGATGAATTGCATTTTAGAAAAGAATGGATGGAAGATCCTAAAACAATGTCTTATAACAAAGGCTTTGATATGGATTTAAAAGGATATAATAAAGAAACTGGAGCAATAACTAAAACTGATGAAGAGATGATTTCATGGTATAACAATTGGATAGGGAAANNCCAAAGAACCTGATAAGTTTTTTGCATATATATATGTTAAAGATATAGAAGAACCAGTAGGTGAAGTATATTATTATCCAGATGGTGATGTACATTCTATGGGAATTTTAATTATTGATAAATATAGAGGAAAAGGTTATTCTTATAAAGCACTTCTAGAACTTGAAAAAATAGCATTTGAAAAAAATGGTATCAATGAGTTATCTGATATTATTCCACTTGATAGAATTGTAGCAATTAAAACATTTAAAAAAGCAGGATTTATACATACTGACAAAATAGTAAGAGAAAAGATATTCGATAAAGAAGTAGAGATTAGAGAACTTCTAATTACAAAAGAAAAATATTTAAAAACAAATAAAGGGGGAATTTAAAATGGATATTAAATTTAATGCTCAGAAAAATAGAGAATTTTTCAATATGAAAATAGATGAATATGATCTATCTCATGAAGAATTTATGAAAACAAAAAAAGAGTTAACAGATAATTTACCATATGATGTGAGTAGAGTATTAGATCTTGGTGCTGGCACAGGTCTTGAATTAATAGAATTATTTAAAAAATTTAATAATGCCAAAGTTACCGCAGTAGATATTTCAGAAAAAATGTTAGAAAGATTAAAACAAAGAGAATTTGGAGACATAGTAAAAATAATTTGTGGAAGCTTTTTTGATGTTGATTTTGAAAAAAATTATGATGCAGTAATTTCAACATCAGCACTACATCATTTCTTAAAAGAAGATAAATTTGTTATCTACAAAAAAGTATTTGATTCATTAAAAGACGGAGGAATTTTTCTTAATTGTGATAAAATTGTAAATTCAAATGAAGAAGAGCAAGAAATGATAGAGTTCTATAATAGCAACATAAATAATAGACCTCACATAGATACTCCATTATCTATAGAACATGAAATTGAGATACTAGAAAAAGCAGGATTTAAAGATATATCTGTATCAGATGTAGATAAAGAAAATTATAGATTATTTAAAGCTATTAAGTAAGGAGAAATATTATGAAAGCATTTTTATGTGGTGGTGGAGATGGAGAAGAAATTAAAGACGCTTATACAAGATTTAATGAAGTTATTGATAATTCAAAACCTCTTCTTTATATACCACTTGCAATGGAAGAAGATAAATATGATAGTTGTTATGAATGGATTACAAATGAGTTAAAAGACGTTTCAGTACCAAAAATAGAAATGGTAAGAGATAGTAGTGAAATAATTACAAAAGATTTAAATAACTACTCTTCAATTTTTATTGGAGGAGGAAATACTTTTAAACTACTTTATGATTTAAAAAGAACAGGTGCTTTTGAAAAGATAAGAGACTATTTAAATAATGATGGAGTAGTATTTGGTGGAAGTGCTGGAACAATTATATTTGGAGAAAATTTAAACTCATGTAAATTAGATGATACAAACGATGTTGGACTAGAAGATATCACTGGTTTTAATATTTTAAATGGTATTTCTTTTCTATGTCATTACACTAACAGAACAAAGGAAAAAGATGAAGAAAGTAAAAAATATTTACTAGAATTATCAAAAAACTCTAAAATAATAGCACTTCCAGAAGAAGATACTTTATACATTAATAATGGTGATATTGAAGTTATAGGAGAAAAACCATATTATTTATTTGAAAATAAAACTATAACTGAACTAAATAACAAAAAGAAAAGAGTTTGATTAAAATGAATATATATTTAGATAGAGTAAAAGAAGATAAAAAAGATACACTATATAGACTTCTTGAATATTCACTTTTTGAAGAAAGTTTAAATGATGGAAATGAGATGAATGAAGAAGCCATATTTGAATATAAATATTTTGATAGTTATTTTACTGATAAAGATAGAGATGCCTTTTTCATAAGAGAAAAAGGAACTAATAAATTATTGGGATTTGTAATGATTAATACTCATATGGAAATTAAAGAAAAAGGACACTCAATAGCAGAATTTATGGTAATTCCAAAATATAGAAGAAATAAAATTGGAAAGAAAATTGCTTTTATGTGCTTTGATATGTATGATGGAATTTGGGAAATATCACCAAGTAAAGATAGTGAAAAAGCATATCAATTTTGGAAACATGTAATAGATGAATATACTAATAATAATTATGAGTATATAAATGAAATATTTGTATTTAAAAAATAAAATACTAATTTAATGTTAGTATTTTTTTCTTTATGATATAATTTAAATGAAGGTGATTTTATGGAAGAAAAAAGAATATTATGCTATGGAGATTCTAATACTTGGGGATATATATCTGGAAGTGATCACCAAAGATATAATAAAAAAGAAAGATGGCCAAGAATACTTCAAAGTTTACTTGAAGAAAATTATGAAATAATAGAAGAAGGACTAAATAGTAGAACATTAATCTCTAATGATCCTAGACCTGGTAAAGAAGGAAAAAATGGATCAGAATATTTAATTCCATGCCTTGATACACATGATCCTATAGATTTAGTAATATTAATGCTTGGAACAAATGAATTAAAATTTAACTATAATAAAACACCAGAAGGAATAGGTGAAATTCTAGAAGAATATTTTGTAAAAAAAATACTAAATAGAAAAAGTCAGTTTACTGGAAAGTATCCAAAACTATTAATTGTAACACCACCACTTGTAAATGAATTTGCAGATGAAAGAACAAGTATTAAATATAAAGATGCATCAGAAAAATCAAAAAAATTAAATGAAATATATGAAGAAGTAGCAAAAAGAAATAATTGTTATTTCATAAGTAATGATAAATTAGAAGTAGGTATAGATGGTGTTCATCTTACAAAAGAAAGTCATAAGATTTTGGCGGAAATATTAAAAGAAAAAATAGAAGATATATTTAGATAGGAGAAATCATGCGTTATTTTGAAAAGATTAGTTTTGAACAATTTAGAAAAGATGTAAAAGATGATAAAAAGTTATATGAGAGTTATAAAATTCCATCAAGAAACTCAAAAAAAGCAGCAGGATATGATTTTTATTTAATAGAAGATGTAGAAATGAAACCCGGAGAAATAGTTAAAATTCCAACTGGAATAAAATCATATTTTGAAGAAGATGAGACTTTACTAATAATTGTTAGAAGTTCGACTGGTTTTAAATATAATATAAGAATGGTAAATCAAGTAGGAGTTATAGATGCAGATTACTATAATAATAAAGATAATGAAGGACACATGTTTATAAAACTTCAAAATGAAGGAGACAAAACAGTAGCATTTAAAAAAGGTGATCATCTAGCTCAAGGAATATTTATGAAATACTTGGTGACAGATGATGATGAAGGAAATGATATGGAAAGAAGGACAAGTTATTAAGGAGAAAATATGAATGAAGATAGATTAAAACATTCTTACGCAGTTGGAAAGAAGATGATGGAAATAGCAACATCAATGAATCTTTCTAAAGAAGAAGTAAATGATATGTTTGTATTAGGACTTAATCATGATATTGGTTATGAATTTGAAAATAGTGGAATTAATCATAATAAAATTGGAGGAAGTATTCTTAAAGATAATAATTATAAATACTGGAAAGAAGTATATTATCATGGTAAAAAACAAGATGAATATGATTCGATTTATTTAAAAATATTAAATAGTGCTGATATGCAAATAGATAAATTTGGAAATGACGTAGGCTTTGAAAAAAGATTAGAAGATATAAAATCAAGATATGGAGAAGAATCAGAAGTTTATAAAAAATGTATTGAATTAATAGATAGTATTAAATAAGAAATATGTTATAATGTATGTAATAGTGGAGGAATAAAATGAAGAAAAAAGCTTTTATTATCTTAGTACTAGTACTTGCGACTGTAGTAGTTACAGGATGTGAAAAGAAAAATATTAATCATGTAGACAATTATGATTATTTAACAGATCAATAGGAGGACAAAATGAAAAAGAAGTTTATATTAGTTTTAATATTAGTTTTAGGAGTAACAATGTTAACTGGTTGTGAAAAAGAAGAAGTTGAAAAAAATTCAAAAGAAAGTGCAAAAGCATTTAAAGAAGAATATGAATCATTAAACGGGAAAACAAATAGTTCAGGAAAAGAACATAGAACAATTACTGTTGACGAGGATAATCCTTACGAAAAAGTAACTCAAAAGAAAATAGTAGAAAAAATTAAGAATGAAGATACTTTCTATTTATATGTAGGAGATTCACTATGCCCTTGGTGTAGAAGTGTACTTGAAAAATCAATAGAAGTAGCAAAAGATAAGGATATAGGAAAGATATATTATATAGATATTTGGGATGATGAAGGAAACGAAATATTAAGAGATAAATATGAATTAAAAGATGGTAAAGCAGAAAAAGTATCTAATGGTACAAAAGAATATGAAAAACTTTTAAAATATTTTGATTCAGTATTAAGTGATTATACATTAACAGATGAAGAAGGAAAAACAGTAAAAACAGGAGAAAAAAGAATATATGCACCTAATTTCTTCTATGTAGAAGAAGGAAAAGTTAAAAATATGATTTCTGGTATCTCAGATAAACAAACAGATGCAAGAGGAGAATTAACTGAAGAAATATTAGAAGATGAAGAAAAAGCATTTAGAAATTTTTTCAATAATTAATAATATGTAGATTAATCTACATATTTTTTTATTACTATAGACAAGACCCCCTAGGGGTGGTATAATCCTATCTAGGAGATGACAATAATGGAAAAATGTAAACATTGTGATAGAAGTAAACACAGAACAATAGAAGAAAAGAAACATTTAAGCGTAAGACTTAAAACAATAGAAGGACAAATAAGAGGAATTTCAAAAATGATTGAAGAAGATAAATATTGTAATGATATATTAATTCAATTATTAGCAGTAAATAAATCAATAAAAAGTATAAGTAGTGAAATACTAAAAAGTCACCTTTCAACTTGTGTTGTAGATGATATAAAAGAAGACAAACTTGAAGTAATAGATGAAGTTATGGAATTAATAGGAAGATTAAATTAATGAAAAAAGTATATGTAAAAATAGAAGGTATTCATTGTAGTCATTGTATTGATGTTATTACAAATGAATTTTTAAAAGATAAACGAGTTAAAGAAATAAAAATTAAAAGAGACATAGCAGAAATATCATATACAGGTAAAATAGAGAAGAAAGAAATAATAAATATAATAAAAAATATAGATTATATTACAAAAGAAGAATATATAAGTGAAAATATAAAAGAAATAGATAACAAAATTAGATTAAGAGAGTTTTTAATTATAATAGTAGTAATATTACTTATATGGTATTTAATTAATAGTTTATTTGGATACAACATTTTTAACATTATACCTAATATAAATACTAATATTACATACGGAATGTTATTTGTAACAGGAGTTTTAACAAGTATTCATTGTATTTCAATGTGTGGAGCAATTAATTTAGTAGCAATTCTAGATACAAAGAAAAACAAAAATTTTAAAAGACCAATTTTATATAATTTAGGAAGAGTAATATCATATACAATCATTGGAGGACTAATTGGATTACTTGGAAAAATATTTAGTATAAATGAAACAATAAATGGTTTAATAATTATAACAGCTTCAATAATAATGTTTTTAATGTCATTATCAATGCTTGGAATTATAAATTTTAAATTATCTTTTTTAAGAAAAATAAGAATAAAAAATAAAAGTAGTAATTCATTTGTAATTGGATTATTAAATGGTTTAATGCCATGTGGACCTCTTCAAGCAATGGAAGTCTATGCATTAACAACAGGAAGTTTTATAAAAGGTGCCATATCAATGTTTTTGTTTTCTCTTGGAACAGTACCATTAATGTTATTTGTAGGAATAATTTTTAATTTATTTAAAGGAAGAAAAAGAATAATTATAAATAAAATAGCTTCAATATTAATACTGATATTATCACTAATTATGTTAAATAGAGGACTTCTAAAACTAAATATTGATTTAACTAAAAATTTAAATAAATATGATGAATATAAAAAATCTGTTTTAATAGATAATTATCAGAAAGTAGAATTTGATTTAAATTACAATAATTATGAAGATATTGTATTACAAAAAGGTGTTCCAGTAAAAATAATAATTCACGTTGATGAAAAACATTTAACAGGATGTAATAATACAATAATTTCTAAAGATTTTAATATTAATAAAAAACTTGAAATAGGAGATAATGAAATTGAATTTACTCCAGATAAAACAGGAGAGTATACATATACTTGTTGGATGGAAATGATTAAAAATAATATAAAAGTAATAGATGATAAAAGTTATTTTGAGGTGAAATAATATGGAAAAAGTTATACTAAAAATAGAAGGAATGAGCTGTAGTGCTTGCAGTAATAGAATAGAAAAATATTTAAACAAACAAGAAGGAGTTACAGCATCTGTAAATCTTGTTATGGCAGAAGCACTTATAGAATACGATGAAGAAAAAGTATCGTTAAGTGATCTTGATAGATTTATTGAAGAAGCTGGATATAAAAGTCTTGGAGTATATAATGAAAAAGAAGAAGAAAAAAAAGATAATAGTAAACTATATTTAATAATATTTTTAATATTAATAATAATTTTAATGTATGTCTCAATGTCACATATGTTAAAATTACCAGTTATCCCTTTTTTACACATGATTAAACATCCTATAAATTATGGAGTATCACTACTTATACTAAGTATCCCTTTTTTAATATATGGATTTGACATAATAAAAAGTGGAATAACAAAATTATTACATAAAAGTCCAAATATGGATTCACTAGTAACACTTGGAGTATTATCAAGTTTTATATATAGTTTTATTAATTTAATATTGATAATAACAGGTAAGAATGAAATGGTAGAAAGTCTATACTTTGAATCAAGTACTATGATTATATATTTCATAAAGCTAGGTAGATTTATTGATAAAAAATCAAAAGAAAAAACAAAAGAAGCAATAAAAGAATTAGTAAAAATAACTCCAGAAAATGCTTTATTAAAAATCGGTGATGAAGAGAAAAAAGTAACAATTGATGAAGTGAAAAAAGGTGATATATTAATTTGTAAACCTGGAATGAAAATAGCTGTAGATGGAAAAGTAATAAAGGGTGAAACTCATATAGATGAATCTTTTATCACAGGAGAATCAAAATTAAATAAAAAAGAAAAAAATGACAAAGTAATTGCTGGAAGTATAAATATTGATGGATACATTGAATATAAGGCTGAGAAAATAGGAAAAGATTCTACTATTTCAGAAATAGTAAGACTTGTTGTTGAAGCAACAAATACAAAAGCTCCTATTGGAAAACTAGCAGATAAAGTATCAGGATATTTTGTACCAGGAATAATTATAATCGCATTACTAACATTTATTATATATTTAATAATTGGAAAAACATTTAATGATTCAATAATATCTTTTGTAACAGTCTTAGTAGTAGCTTGTCCATGTGCATTAGGACTTGCAACACCACTTGCTATTGTTGTAAGTGAAGGAAAAATGGCAAAAGAGGGAATACTAATAAAAACAAGTGAAACATTAGAAAATGCACACAAAATAGATACAATTATATTTGACAAAACAGGTACCCTTACATATGGAACACCAAAAATATCAGAAGTAAATAATTATAGTAATTATAGTGAAAAAGAACTTATTAAAAAAGTTGCAAGCTTAGAAAATAATTCAACTCATCCAATCGCAATAGCATTCAAAAATTATGTAAAAGATGAAAAAATAAAATTAGGAAAAATAGAAAAATTTATTGAAATACCAGGAATTGGATTACAAGGAATAGTAGATGGAAAAGAATTAGTAGTTGGAAATAGTAAACTTCTAAAAAAATTAAATATAAAAAGTGAGTATCAAGAAAAGGAAAAAGAATTATCTGAGTTTGGAAGTATTATATATGTTGTAGAATCAAAAAAAATAATAGGACTTATTGGTATAAGAGACATAATAAGAGAAAATGCAAAAGTAACAATTAGTAAACTAAAAAAATTAAATTTAAAAATAGTAATGTTATCTGGTGATAATGAAATAACTGCAAAGAGTATTGGTAAAAGTTTAGAAATAGATGAGATAGTATCGAATTGTATGCCACAAGATAAAGAAAAGTATATTAAAAATTTAAAATCAAAAGGACACATAATTATGATGGTTGGAGATGGTATAAATGATGCTCCATCATTAGCAAGTAGTGATATAGCCTTATCAGTGGATAGTGCTTCAGATATAGCAGCAAACTCATCTGATGTTATTCTATTAAACGGTGATTTAAGTAAAATACTTAACCTTCTAAAAACAAGTAAAAAAACAATAAAAATAATAAAACAAAATCTATTCTGGGCATTCTTTTATAATATGTGTATGATTCCAATTGCTATAGGAGTATTAAGTCCACTTGGAATAAAAATTAGTCCAATGATGGCATCACTATTTATGACAATAAGTAGTTTAACAGTTGTATTTAATTCATTAAGACTAAGAAAATAGAGGTAAAAAATGAAAAAAGTATTATATGGAATATTAATATTATTAACTATATTTTTAACAGTTGGATGTAGTAAAGAAGAAAATAATAAAAAAGAAAACGAAGATAGAGCTAACTTAAGAAAAATAACAGGACAAGTAATAAAAGCACAACTTGATGCATCCGGAAATATAGTAATAAATGAAAAAGAGATAACTAATAAAGTAGTTTATATTAGTTATGAATATGAAGAAGTAATAATAGGTCTTCTTGCTGTAAGAGATTCAAAAGGTGATGTTAAAGTTGTAGTAAATACATGTCAATCATGTGGAGGTTCTCCTTATGCTTATTTTGTACAAGTAGGGGATGAAATAGAATGTCAGAACTGTGGAAACAGATTTAAAATTGATAATTTAGATAATCTTCAATCTGATGGATGTAACCCAATTGCTATAGAGGATAAAAAAGAAGAATATGGAAAAATAATAATTAACACAGAACAATTAAAAAAATTAAAATCAAAATTTGAAAATTGGAAAGGTCCAAAAGAATTAGATATAGACTTCTAAAGTCTATTTTTTTTGATATAATTATATTGGGTGATTTATATGAAAACAATAACAATAAAACAACCATGGGCAACATTAATAAAAGAAGGATACAAAGAATATGAATTTAGAACATGGAAATCATCATATAGGGGTGAAATACTTATTCATGCAGGAAAAACAATAGATAAAGTTGCAATGAAAAGATTTGAACATTTAAACCTAGAGTATCCATTAGGATGTATAATTGCAAAGGCAAAGATGACAGATTGTGTTAAAGTAGATGAAGAATTTGCTAATAAGATGTTAAAAAAAGATAAAGATGTATATCATAATTTAACTAGAAAAAGAGAAAAATCATTATATGGTTTTAAATTAGAAGAAGTAGAAAAAATAGATCCAATATTTGCAAAAGGAATGCTAAGTCTATGGGAATATGATTATAGAAAGTAGATGATAAAATGAAACTTGAGGAACTATATGAAATATTACTAAGTGATAATCCAAGAGAAAAAATATTAGAAAATGAAGAAGAAATATTTAAAATGATTCCAGAATTAAAAAAATGTAAAGGTTTTAATCAAAATAATGATTGGCATATTTATGATGTATATGAACATATTTTACATGTTATAAATTATACAGAAAAAGATATATGTTTGAGATTAGCTGCACTATTTCATGACATAGGAAAACCAGAAACATATACAGAAGATAAAAATGGTGTTGGACATTTTTATAATCATTGGGATAATTCTGTAGATATATTTAATAGATTTCAAGAAAAATATAAAGTAGAAAAAAGTATAAAAGAAACAGTAGAATTATTAATAAGATATCATGATATTAATTTAGAATACATGGATGATAGAACTTTAAAATTATTTGCCGATTTATTTTATAGAAAAGAAATCATAATGTTATTTAAATTAAAAAAGGCAGATTTACTAGCTCAAAATGAAAAATATCATGGACTACTTGAAAAATATGAAAAACAAAAAGAAAGAGTTTTATTAAAATATTAATTTTGACAAAAAATATATATAAAATGATATAATGTATATGTTAAGGAGGATTAAAATGAGAAAAAATATAAAAACTACTGAAGGTATTTTTCCAATGCCAGTATTAATGATAGCAACTTACAATGAAGATGGAACAGTTAATGTTATGAATGCTGCATGGGGAACTATGTTAGAAAGAGATCAAGTTATATTAAATTTAACAGAAACACATAAAACTGTTGAGAATATTAAAAATAGAGGAGCATTTACTATTTCAATAGCAGATAGTAATCATGTAAAAGAAGCAGATTATTTTGGTGTTGTATCTGGAAATAATACTAAAGATAAATTTGAAAAGTCTGGTCTAACATCAACAAAGTCAGAAAATGTAGATGCACCAATTATTAATGAATTTCCATTATGCTTAGAATGTGAATTTATTGAATATGGTGATTGTGGAGTAATTGGTAAAGTTGTTAATACAACAGCAGATGAAAGTGTTATGACAGAAGATAAAGTTGATATAACAAAAGTTTCAGCAATTGCATTTGATCCATATACACATGGCTATTACAAAGTAACAGAAAGAGTTGGAAATGCATTTAAAGATGGATTAGAATTAAAAAAATAGAAAAGTTATAATTAATTAAAGCTTTATAAAACTAAGTATAAACAAGTATAAAAAGTTTATACTTTTTTTGTAAGAAAATTAAAAAAATAAGATTTGAACACTCAAAGTAAAGTTTACAAGTAATATGTAATTTACGGATAAAAAATATTGACACAGGATAAAGGACAACTTTATAATTAAATTATCTAAATAAGATAGAAGGAGTGAAAAAAATTGAAGAAGAATAGTAAGAATAATAACAAAAAAATAATACTTTTACTTGTTTTAGTACTGGGAATTTCAATAGGTTATGCAGCGCTTGCTTCAAACTTAAAGATTAATGGTATATCAAAAGTAAAAAGTGCAACTTGGAAAGTATATTGGGATAATGTACAAATAAGTGATGGTAGTGTTACAACAAGTGATGAAAATAAAGCACAAATAACAGATACAGAAAAAACACAAGTAGAATATAGTGTAGTTTTAAATGAACCAGGAGACTATTATGAGTTTACTGTTGATGCAGTAAATGCAGGAACAATAGATGCAATGATTGCTAAAGATGGAATAGTAAATGGAGTATATTCTGATAGTACATATGAGACATCAGCAGAACTTCCAAAGGCAGTTAAATATACAGTAACTTATGCAGATGGAAAAGAGATAGAAGAAAATCATTTACTAAGAAAAGCAGGAGATAATCCAACAAAAAAAACATATAAAGTGCGTGTTGAATATAGTGAAGATATAGATGAAAGTGACTTGGATAGCGCAAATGATAAAACATATTATTTTAAGTTTAGTGTTGAATATGTACAAGCAGATAGTAGTGCAAAAGAAGTAAGAGTGGTTGCAGATTTTGAAACATCATCATGGAAAGATATAGCATCATCTTATGCATCTGGTTCAACTGAAAAATTAGTTGAAGCTATGAATAATGGAACAACAAGAGAAATAGATATGGGAAGTTTTGGAAAACATAAAATAAGAATAGCAAATATAACTCCTTGTACAAATGGAGAAACTAGTGAAACAGCATGTGGACTAGTATTAGAGTTTGCTGATATAATAACAACACATGTTATGAATTCATCAAATACTAATGTTGGTGGATGGGAAGCAAGTAGTATGAGATCATATATCAATTCTGATATATATAATGCATTACCAGGAGATTTAAGAAATGCCATTACAACAACAAAAGTAATATCAGGGCATGGCTCAACAAGTGGAGAATCAAATTTTGAGACAAATGATAATCTATACTTGTTGTCAACTAAAGAAGTGTATGGAGAAGCACAATATGATACAGTAGACAGTGAAACTAGACAATTAGATTATTATAAAAACAAAGGAGTAACATTAAGCAATTATTCTGGTGCTATTAAGCAATATAATAATTCGAACTCATATTGGTGGCTTCGCGCGGCCTATTCTATTCACTATAGCTATTTCAATTATGTCAATAATTTTGGTAGTAGGAATCGCAGTGGTGCTAGTACTGGTGACGGGGTTTCGCCAGCTTTCCGAATACAATAAAAAATGGAAAAAGTAGTAAATAAAGATCTTAATATAAATAAATAAAAAGCTGTAAATCGACCGATAAAATTTTAAATTCTCTTGCTCCGAACGAAAGTGAGGACTAAGAGAATTACCTTGGAAATCTTTGCCGTCTATTAGGACGGCAAAGTTAATTATTAGTTATATTGTAGGTGATAGAATGTCAGTTGCTAAATTTAAGAGAAGACCTAGTGGTCTAGATTATGTTGATAATGCATTTGAACTTCAAAAAGAAATTATGACACTTGCATCAAAACTATCAGCTCGTTGGGCTCGTATTTATCAACAACCAGTTGATAAACTTGCTTGTCTACAGGCAGATTTTGTGAATATGGCTTATAGTATAAATCCCGTAACATCAGAGGATTTTATAACAAGACGTTGGCTTTTAAAAATGTCTAGAGCAAATCTTCAGGCACTTGAAAGAAGACTTATGGATATGGTTAGAGTTTTGTATATGAATCCAAGCAAGTGTTTTTCTAGAAAAAATGGTAAAAATTATACTACAAGTGAAGCAACAAAGATGCTTGATGGTAGATTAGAAGAATTAGGCGTAAAGTTTTCTAGACAATATGATTTATTAAAGGGTGTTCTTGATTCTGATAAAAAGAAATATGATAAGATAAAAAAAGAAAATATAACTGATAAAGAAATACTTGAAATATTGATTTCAAAATATATTCAAATTATTTTTGAGTAATTTTTTGAAATAAGGAAAATAGATAATAATTACGTAGGCTCAGTGGTTTATTTGCATTTTAGTGCAGT
Organism: Caryophanales bacterium UBA7476; assembly: GCA_002477275.1. Lineage (GTDB taxonomy): Bacteria > Bacillota_I > Bacilli_A > RF39 > UBA660 > CAG-417. The sequence goes on along the minus strand of DLOU01000011.1, from coordinate 7,988 downwards.
GCTTCGCGCGGCCAATTCTAATAACAATAACAATTTCAATAATGTCAATAATAATGGTAATAGGAATAACAATAATGCTAATAATAGTAACGGGGTTTCGCCAGATTTCTGTTTAAAGGCAGAACAGGTTAAATAAAGTTGTTTAGCGATAACACTTTAAACTGCTTTGAAAAAGAAAGGATCTATTTTTCCTTGAGATATTTATATCTCGAAGAAGATTAATGATGATTTTGTTCGGACGCTTCTTGCATGGTTTAGAGTTTGAATATTTATCTAAATTTCATGGACAAAACTTTGTAACAAACAAATATTCAATATGTTATACATTAATCTATGGAGACTTAATTGTCTCTTTTATTATGGAGGTTTTATGAATAGTTTAGAAAGAAGAGAAGCAAGATATAAAAGAAGAAAAAAGAAAAGAGAAGATAAAAATTCAAAACGAAATAAAATATTTTGTGATATTGATAAAATATTTTCTTTTTCTAAAGTGATGTATTATGCAGATAAATGTTGTAATGGAGTAGGATATAAAAAATCAACACAAAATTTTAAAATTCATATGTTTACAATAATTGCAACTACATGTAGAAATATAAAAACAAATAATTATAAAGTTGGTAAGACATATAAATTTCAAATAAATGAACGAGGTAAAATAAGAGATATAGATGCACCACATATAAATGATAGGCTTGTTCATAAGGTACTTGCTAATGAAGTTTTACTTCCAATATATAGTCCACATATGATATATGATAATGGTGCTAGTATGAAAAACAAAGGTTTTCTTTTTTGCATAGATAGAGTTAAATATAAATTATACAATTGGTATAAAAAATATGGATTGAATGGTTATGCAGTTATAATAGACTTTTCAAAATATTTTCAAAATTGTAGTCATGATATTATTCATAATATCCATAAAAAATATATTTATGATGATTATTTAATTAAAGTAATAGAAGATTATTTGTTTATTGGAGAAGGAATAGCATTAGGAGTTGAAATAGCACAAAGAGAAGCTTGTATAGTACCAAACGAAATATTAAGAGATAAATATGAATTAAAAGATGGTAAAGCAGAAAAAGTATCTAATGGTACAAAAGAATATGAAAAACTTTTAAAATATTTTGATTCAGTATTAAGTGATTATACATTAACAGATGAAGAAGGAAAAACAGTAAAAACAGGAGAAAAAAGAATATATGCACCAAACTTCTTCTATATAGAAAATGGAAAAGTTCAAAATATGATTACTGGTATTTCAGAGAAACAAAAAGATTCAAGAGAAGAATTAACAGATGAAATACTAGAAGATGAAGAAAAACAATTTAGAAATTTCTTTAATAATTAAGTAAATCTTTTATAGGTTTACTTTTTTTGATATAATGAGAAAGGGTTAGGTGATTAATATGAAAACAATAACAATAAAACAACCTTGGGCAACACTAATAGCTGAAGGATATAAAGAATATGAATTTAGAACATGGAAATCATCATATAGAGGAGATATTCTTATTCATGCTGGAAAAGGTATTGATAAGGAAGCGATGAAAAGATTTGAATACTTAAATTTAGAATATCCATTAGGATGTATAATAGCAAAAGCAAAAATGACTGACTGTGTTCAAGTTAACGAAGATTTTTCTAAAAAAATGTTGCAAAAGGATAAAGATGTATATCACAATTTAACTAGAAAAAGAGAAAAAGCACTATATGGTTTTAAAATGGAAAATATTGAAAAAATAGAACCAATTTATGTAAAAGGAATGCTTAGTCTTTGGGAATACAATTATAGAAAGTAGATGACAAAATGAGTATAGAAGAATTATATGAAATATTATTAAGCAAAAATCCTAGAGAAGCAATTATCCAAAATGAAGAAAAAATATTTGAGATGATTCCAGAATTAAAAACATGTAAAGGTTTTAACCAAAACAATATTTGGCATCCATATGATGTGTATGAACATATATTACATGTTGTAGAAAATGTAGAAAAAGATATTTGCCTTCGTTTAGCTGCTCTTTTTCATGATATAGGAAAACCACAAACTTATACAGAAGATAGTAAAGAAGTAGGACATTTTTATGGCCACTGGGATAAATCTGCAGAAATATTTAATGAGTTTGCTAAAAAGTACAAAATTGATAATAATATAAAAGACACAGTAGAAATTTTAATTAAATATCATGATAAAAATTTAGAATATATGAATGATAGAGAACTAAAACTATTTACCGATATGTTTTATAGAAGAGAAATTATAATGTTATTTAAATTGAAAAAAGCGGATTTACTTGCTCAAAATGAAAAGTTTCATGGATTACTGGAACAATATGAAAAACAGAAAAATAGAGTTTTATTGAAATATTAATTTTAGAAAGTGTTATAATAAAAATAGAAAGGATGATAATTATGAGAAAAAATATAAAGACAACTGAAGGAATATTTCCAATGCCAGTATTGATGATAGCAACGTATAATGAAGATGGAAGTATAGATGTAATGAATGCTGCATGGGGAACTATGTATGAAAGAGATGAAGTTATTCTTAATTTAACTGAATCTCATAAAACAGTTAAGAATATTAAAGAGAGGAAAGCATTTACAGTAAGTATTGCAGATAGTAAACATGTTAAAGAAGCTGACTATTTTGGAGTAGTGTCTGGTAATAATACCCCAAATAAGTTTGAAAAGAGTGGATTAACTGTTACCAAATCAGAACATGTAGATGCACCTATTATTAATGAATTTCCATTATGTTTAGAATGTGAATTTATTGAATATAATGATTGTGGTGTTCGTGGAAAAGTAGTTAATACTACTGCTGATGAAAGTGTATTGAATGGAGATAATGTAGATATTACAAAAGTTTCAGCTATTGCATTTGATCCATATACTCATGGATATTATAAAGTAACTGAAAGAGTTGGAAATGCATTTAAGGATGGTTTAGAATTAAAAAAATAATATAGTAGATTAATTTCTACTATATTTTTTTTGAATAATAATATATAATAACAAATTAAATGAGGTGCTTTATGAAAAAAAAGAAAGAAAAACAAATTAAAAAAGCATTAAAATTCTATTTAGATGCAAATAAATTAAAATATAAAATAGAAAATAATAATCAAAGTGCAGCAAGCAGGTTATATGGAAGAATGATACTTGCAATAGCAATTAATTCAGAATATGATGAAACAAAAAATATTGGTAAAACCCTTAAAATATTATTACTAAAAAGTATGATGGATGATAATGCAGAATCATTACATAACAATATGTCAAAACTAAATGATGGGAAAAAGTTTTATAAAATACTTACAAGTGATTCAAAAGCAAAAATTCTTGCACAAAAATGTATAAATAGAGAAAAAATATTAGAATATTTTTTCGAAGTAACAGTAAAAGAAAAAAATATTTTTTATGATGATTTTGATAAAATATATGAATTAGCTGAAGAAAAGAAAATACCAGAAATATTTGGAAATAACAAAGAAAAAAATTATGAAATATTTAGATTTTATTATTTAAACAGAAAACTTAAATTTAAAGAAAGAACTGGATGGGATAATAAACATTGGAATGTTCAAACAGAAAAAAGAGAAACAGTTGCAGAACATGTTGTTGGAACAATAGCACTTGCTCTAGGATTAAATTCAGAATTTGATTTTGATATTGATATAGATAAAGTAATATATACACTAGCATTCCATGAAATAGGAGAAATAAAAATTGGAGATATTACTCCATTTGATAATATATCACCAGAAGAAAAAGAAAAAAGAGAACATGAAGCTATAAAAAGTATTGTTGGTAATTTAAGAAAAAAAGATGATATAGTTAATCTATTATTTAATTTTGATAAAAAAGAAAATATGGACTCAAAAATAGAATACTTATGTGACAAATTAGAAGCAGATTTGCAATCAAAAATTTATCAAGATCTAGGATATCATAATCCATTATCAGAACAAGGAAATAATATAGTATTTACATTTGATAAAACGAAAAAAATGGTAGAAGAAGGAGCGCAAACAGCTTTTGATATATGGTATTTATATGATAAAGATATTTATAAAAATAATAAAAAGTTTTCAAAAGTACTAAAATATGCAAAGAAAAAAGACTTAGTTAATAAAGGAGAATAATGTAATTCTCTTTTTTTGTCTATTAATGTAAAATCACATTTAAATTATACAAAAAAACAACCTAATATGATATAATTCACTAGGGTTAAGGAGGAAGTATAATGAAGAAAACAAAAATAGTAACTAGTTTAGGACCCGCATCAGATAGTGTTGAAGTATTTACAGAAATGGTTAAAGAAGGAGCAAATATTGCAAGAATAAACTTCTCACATGCAACAATGGAAAGCAGAGAAAAAATATTAAACACAGTAAAAACAGTAAGTAACAATTTAAAAGTACCAGTAGGTATTTTATATGATACAAAAGGACCAGAATTTAGAAGTGGAGTAGCACAAGAAAATGGAATAAATCTTGTTCAAGGAAATACTATAAAGATAGTTAAAGAAAATGTAGTAGGTAATGAAGAAAGATTCACAGTTAATCACAAAAAAGCAATTGATAAAATTGAAATTGGTCAGAAAATATTACTTGAAAATGGTTTGATGGAAATAAAAGTAATAGATAAAGATAATGAAAGTTTAACATGTGAAATAGTAAAAGGAGGACTACTTCTTTCTAAAAAGAGTATGTCAGCACCAGGGGTTGATTTAGAAATACCATTTATTTCAGAAGTAGATAAAGAAGATATTATATATGCTTGTCATCATGATGGTGATTTCTTGGCAGCAAGCTTTGTACAATCAAAAGAAGATGTTTTAGCTATTAGAGAAATACTAAAACAAGAAAATAGAGAAGATATGAAAATAATATCTAAGATTGAATCACAAACAGGTCTTGATAATCTTGAAGAAATAATAAAAGTATCAGATGGAGTAATGGTAGCTCGTGGTGATTTAGGAGTTGAAGTTCCTATCTCAGATTTACCAATTTATCAAAAGAAGATTGTTAAGCTTTGTAGACAATACAAGAAAACATGTATCGTTGCAACAGAAATGCTTGAATCTATGAAAAATAGTCCAAGACCAACAAGAGCAGAGGTAACAGATGTTGCAAATGCAGTATATAATGGTACAGATGCAGTAATGTTATCTGGTGAAACTACAGTAGGAAAATATCCAATTGAAACAGTAAAATGTATGGCAGATATTTGTAAGAGTATTGAAAATTCAATTGACTACGTAAATATTTTTGCTGAAAAATTAGTATATAATGGAACAGATGCAATAGTAAAAGCAGTTGCAGAATCAGCAAACTCTCTTAATGCAAAATTGATAGTTGTTCCAACAATATCGGGCCAATCAGCAAGATTACTATCTAATCTAGAACCAAAATGCCCAATACTTGCATTAGTCTCAGATGATAAAGTAGCAGAATCATTAACACTTAATTATGGAGTATATGCTAAAAAAGTAGATTTCTGGAAAAGTATGGATGAAATATTTGAAAAATCAGTAGAAGAAGCAGAAAAATTCATAGATTTAAAAACAGGAGATAATATAATAATAACTGGTGGATTTAACATAAATAATAAGAAGACAAAAGTAGTACCAACAAACTTAATGAAAATTGAAACAATAAATTAAAGCAAGGCATAAACCTTGCTTTTATATTGCATTCATATATTCCAAATCATCAAACTGGATTAATTCTATATTTTTAAGTTCTAAATTATCAAAAGTTAATTTAAATACTTCAGGAGCATTTATTTTTTTATCAAAAATTATTTTATCTTCATATGATAAAGTAAGATGCCCTAGAGAAGTAATATTTATAAGCTTACACCACTTTAATAGTAAAAATGTAATTGCATAACCATGAGTAAATACAGCAACTCTTTTAGCTTTATTACTTTTCAAAATATCACAAATAGCATCATACATTCTATTCCTAACTTCGACCTGACTTTCTCCTCCAACGGTTTTATAGTTCTCATCTAAATACTGTCTAGTAAACCAATCCGTAACTTCATTATCGTTAGGAATACCAACACGTCTTTCATCCAATCTGTCATCAATATTAATTTTTAGATTTTGATTGTAACATAAATATTTAGCAGTTTGCTGTGTTCTAACCAAATTAGAAGCATAAACTTTATCAATATTTTGAAGTTCTTCCTCACGACTTAATATTTCAGCTCTTTTTTCTCCTTCAACACTTAATATCACTTTTTCATTTTTTATTAAATTAGATTGAGCTGTCAAATAAGACTCTATATCAGCATTCATAAATCTTACTGAATGTCTAATTAAATATATTTCAGTCATAAATTTCATCCTCCATAATAAATTATAACATAAAAGAAATTTAAAAACTAAAAGTAGTATGTTATAATAAAAATATAAAGGAGAGGATTAAGAAATGAAAAAGAAAATAGCACTAGGTTTAATGTTAGTGATTACTATATTTGCACTAACAGGTTGTGGCAAAAAGACAGAAACTAAAACAAAAACTGTAAAGAAAAATACAGACAAACAAATAGTATTAAAGGATGAAGGATTTGGTACTACAACATTTACTTATTCTAATGATAAAGATTATGTTGTAAAAGAAGATGCTAGTGGAAAATACAAAGAATTAACTATATCAAGTGAAAGTGAAAACTTTGAACTACAAATTTATCATTTTGATACAACAAGTGCAAGCTTTGGAACAGGTAAGGCAAATAGATCAGATAGTAACGGATTTATGGAATATACTTGGAACAAGTATAAGGGTTATACATATAATGGTGATAAAGATTTAATTAGTTTTAATATACTATTAAAAGATGATTCAAATAGTTCAAAAGCTTTATTTGGACAAATGGAACCACTTAATAGTACTGATGCAAATATCGAAGAAACATTTAGGGGAGAAAGTGTTCAAAAATTATTAAATTCAATTTCATTTGAAGAATAATAATTCTTGACTAAATATACATTAATTGATATATTAAATTTGAGAGGAGTAAAGAGAGTATGGTTCAAAAAAGAGATGTTGCAATTGCAATAATTTTATCTATTGTAACTTGTGGAATTTATGGAATTTATTGGTTCATAGTAATGACTAATGATGTTAAAACTGCATCAGGAGATGATAAATTAGCATCAGGAGGACTTGCGTTCTTATTCACATTATTATCATGTGGAATTTACGGATATTATTGGGCTTATAAAATGGGTGAATTAATGAAAACAGCTCAAGAAAAAAATGGATTAGAAATTAAAGATAATGCAGTATTATATTTAATTCTTCAAATCGTTGGTCTTGGAATTGTTAACTATGCATTAATTCAATCAGATTTAAATAAAATAGCTGAAAAGAATCCACAACAGGCTGCATAAGCCTTTTTCTTATGAAAAAAATAAAAAATTATTTAATAGTAACCATATTCTTAATAGTATACTTAATCATAGGACATAAGTTTAAAATATATATATTCTGTCCAATTCATAAAATAACAGGCTTTTATTGTCCTGGATGTGGAATAACAAGAATGCTATTTTCTATATTAAAATTAGATTTTTATAAAGCATTTAGATATAATGTTTTATTATTTATAATGTCTCCATTTGCTTTATTTCTATTTNNATCTTCATATTTGAATAAATTACAATTGCTTGCTCTTAGATATAGATTATATTTATTGAAAAAATATATAGTGAATTAAAAAAAAGAAAACCTTTATATCAAAAAATACCAGAAATAGCATGGATTATACTTATAATAATATTAATAATATACGCTATATTAAGAAATATATTTCCTTTCTTAGCACCATAGGAAAATCTAATCAAATTAATTAGTATAAAAATAAATAGATAATCAATTCTAAATTAGGATTGATTTTTATTTAACAGGAAAGTAAATTTAATAAAAAAGAAGTAAATTTATGATGTGAACCCCAAATAG
>DLOU01000029.1 GCA_002477275.1 Caryophanales bacterium UBA7476 | reverse complement strand
CATATATCATACAAACGTTTGTGTGTCAATTATTTTTTTTATAAATTCAAACGCATTTTCCTTATAAATAAAAATAAAAGTTATCCCAATAAGGAATAACTTTTATTTTTCTAAAGTTAAGGAGACTGAACCATTAGTATTTCTAAAATCTGTACCTTTATCTAATCTAGTAATTCTCTCACCCATTAAAAATACTAAAAGAATAGCAAAAGCATATACACCTACTACACATAATCCTTTCTTTAAAACATTTACCATATTAACATCTCCCTTCATCTTACATTTTAAGTATACTACGTACACTTGTTCGTGTCAATAGATTATTTAAACATTTGTTTGACTTTTGTAAAGTAGTATGTTAATATGTAAATATAAAGGAGGAATTGCTATGGAAAAGCTTACAGATAGTCAATATAATATATTGCAAGTTTTAAAGAAATTAATGGCAAAAAATGGATATCCACCTACGGTTAGAGAAATTGGTGAGGCAGCTCACTTATCAAGTCCTGCTACTATTCATTTTCATTTGAATAAACTAGCTGAAAAAGGATATATAGAAAAAGGAAATAGTAAAAATCGAACAATTAAACTATTAGTTGAAAATGAATTTGAAGAAAAAGATGAAAACATTGTTGAAGTTCCACTACTTGGAAAAGTAACTGCAGGAACACCTATTGAAGCAATCGAAACACCAAATGAATTCTTCCCACTACCTGCTGAAATAGTTTCAGGTAAAGGTGAAGTATTCACATTAAAAGTAAGTGGTGAAAGTATGATTAATGTTGGAATATATGATGGAGATATATTAATTGTACAAAGAAAAAACACTGCAATTAACGGTGAAACAGTTGTTGCGATGAATGGAAACAATGAAGTAACAGTTAAAACATTCTATAAAGAAGATGGTCATTTCAGATTACAACCTGAAAATGACACTATGGCTCCTATTATTTTAGATAAAGTAACAATACTAGGAAAAGCAATTGGTCTATATAGATCATTCTAAAATCAAAAAAGGTATACCAAATGGTATACTTTTTTATTTTTCATTTAATACTTCATTAATTTTAGAAGATGCAGCATTCACTGTATCCATATTAGGAGTTAGTGTCCAAACTTCTCCACTTCCTAAATGACCAATTCCTTTTCCATCCTTACCATCAACGCTTTGTTCAATTATTTCATAATTAGGATTATTAATAACTGATTTTATCAATTTAGTAAGTAATCTCTTATTAATATTGGATGTATAAAGGCCATCAAAAGAATTAAGAATTTCACCATAATTAGTAAGTGTTGTAGTAGATGCCATACTTTTAAATATATTTACAAGTATTTGTCTACAATTATCTTGTCTAGCTCTATCCCCTCCAGCTAAATGAACACGTTCACGTGCAATTGCTAAAGCTTCTAACCCGTTATAAGTATTACATCCTTTAGGAACATATAATTTTTTCCCTTTGTCTGAATAACTGCCAAGAGTAAGATCATGAGAAGTATAGAAACTAGAATTACTGCAGAACTCTACTCCACCAATAGTATCAACTACTTTAACTAAACTCTCTGTATATAAGTTTAAAGTATAATCTATTTTAGTATTAAATAGTTTTTCCAAAGCTTCTTTACTTATTTCAGGATCTACCGTTCCAAGTGCAGTTAAAGAATCATATCTATCATGAGCAGGTATATATATATAGTAATCTCTTGGAATAGATGTTAAAACAATCTTATGAGTTTTAGTATTAATGGTTGCAATCATATTAAAATCACGTCTTCCACCTGAATAATCAAGTCCATTGATATATATACTATACAAATCAGGAGTAGAATTATTAACTGGTACCTTTTCTACTACATCAAATTCTTTAAGAATCCTAAAGTCACTATCAGATAAATCATTACTAGCCTCTAAAATAAAATTATAGTCTGATTTAGAAATTAAAAAATAAATATTGTCTTTAGGAACTCTAACTAATCTATCATAACCAATATCAGTAGGAAAATAATTAAACTTTCCAAGTGTTTTTATAGCAAGTTCTGATGCTCTACTATATTTATAATATTCTATATTAGTATTTTTATCTAATTCATCAAAATTATTAATACTATTGCTTGAACCAGTGAGAAGAACATATGTAGTTTTAACTTCATATGTATCAAATTTAAAGTTCATATCTAAATACTTATTAGTCTTACCAAAATAGTAATAAATAACTCCATTAGCACATATACCAATTATAAAAAGAACAATACCTAAAATAACAAATACTTTCTTTTTTAAGTTATACAAAACTACACCAAGTAAATAAAGTAAAGCTTCACCACACATAAAGTAAACTAAATACTTAGTTGGTAAAATATCTATCTTAAAAATTGTTACAACAGCTATTATTAAAATTACTAGTACAAGTACACTAAATATATTCTTTAATAACTTCTTTTTCACAATAAATCATCTCCATTTAAAGCTCCCTTATTATAACAGAACAAAAGATTTAAGTA
>DLOU01000004.1 GCA_002477275.1 Caryophanales bacterium UBA7476 | reverse complement strand
TTTGTCAACAGTCTGAAATGATACATCTAGTATCATTTTTTAATTCTTATAAGTTTCCATTAAATTTTGATAAAAACCTCTATCAACCAAGTTAATAGTCTTTATTGATAAATCAAGAGATTTCTTGTAATTACCCTTAAAGAATAATTTTTCTGATTCTTTTAAACCATTATCAACATCAGAATAACTACCTCTAAATCTATTACCATATACTATAGCACCTTCTGCCATTTGAGCAGTTTTAATCATTAAATCAGTTGTATTATATAGCTTTAAAACTAAATCACGAGCTGTATCAACACGTATATTTAAAGTTTCAATTACTATTGGTTTTTTCTCAAGTTCTTTAATTACTTCTTTTATTGCTTCATTAGCTTCACTTAATTGAACAAAATATTCATCAGATATAATTGGTAGTTTATAACTTTTAATTCTCTTTTTACTATTTTGTAAAAATTCTTCTATTTCTATCAATTGCTCACGAGCTCTTTGTTCATCATCATACATAGTACCAAGTGAATTTAGAGTTGAGTCAAGTGAATCCGACATATTCTTAAGCCTTACTGTTAATTCTTCTATCTCTTTATGTAAAACAGAATATGGTGTTGAATGAGTATCAAGTTTAGCAAGTAACTTTTTATAATCATCTTGTATAACCACCAAAACTTTTTTGTTATCTTGAATAGATAAGTAATCTTCTTCTTTCATATCATAATTATTTTTAATATTATCAAGTTGATTAAATACTTCATTAACAATCTTTTCTGTTTTTCTTAATTTAACAGAGAAATCTTTTTCTGCTTCTTCATAAACTTTTCTACTAAGTCTTTCTTTTTCAAAATCTATAAATAGTGAATCAAAATAATCAAGAATAGTTTTAAGTTCAAACATACAATCTTCTAAGTTTAAAACTTTAATCTTATCAAGTATTTTATTTATATTGTTTGTAGATTCTTCCACATTATAGTCTATATTTAGATATTCAAGCGGATAACCTTCTTTTTCCATATCAACTACAACATCTTTTACTTCTTTAATTCTTTTTGGAATTAGTTCTTTAGCCATAAGTATTAAATCTGGTGTTTCTTTTATAACTATTTCCATATGTTCTATCATTGCATCTAGTGCTTTAACAATATGTACTACTTCAGTATATTCATTATTTTCCATAGCACTTTCAAATCCCAAGAAGTTCTTTTCTATGTTTTCAAGTTGTAACCCAATTGCATCTTTAACGTCATCATATAAATTAGTATGATCTTGATATTCTGTATTTAATTTACGATATTTAGTTTTTAGTTTTGTAACTATACTTCTATACTTTTCATCACTTAATGTTATTTCTTTTATTTCAGAAAGAAGTTGTTCACTTGATTCTCTAACTTTATATATCTCAAGTTCTGTTTTAGCAATTCTATAATCACAATTTTCAAAGTCTTTCTTTTCTATAAAAGTGTCTATTTCAATAAGCATATCATCTATTTTAGGAATACGTTCATTTTTTAAAATATCGCTTCTTTCTTCCCATAACTTATATCTACTTTCTAAATCTTCATTTTTAATAATTGGTTCCACTTTAGAAAGTTCAAGCGTAATAGGAATACTTGAAACAAGATTTTTAGATAAATCTAATTGATCAAGCATCTTTTTATATCTTTTTAATTTCTTCTTCTTACAAGCAATAAGAGTAATAATTAAAAATAAAAGAAGAACAAATGAAATAATAATTATTATAATCATATTTTTGTTCACTCTTAACCACCTCTATTATATAAATATATTTTAACACATAAGAGGTATATATTTCTACTTTTTTTGAATAATATTTTTAAATAACAAAAAAAGTATTGATTAAATCAATACTAAAAAGATTATTTTTTAATTTTTTCTTTTGTATCTTTTCTCCACATAGTATAATCCATCTTATATTTTGGAAATATAGCTGATTTAAGTACAGGAAATCTATTAAATATATTTTTTACATTTTCGCTTAGACCACTATTTTCACTATATAAAGTATCAAGATTTATTGTGGAAATATCATTATCAATTACCTTTTGTAATGTATCTAATTGCTCTTTATCAGTAATATTATAATACTTACCTATAAAAGATGAATAGTTACTTATAAGAAGTAAAACATCATCAGATGCTAATTTTCCTGCACAAGTATTTTCATGCAATATAACAGATTCCACAATATAGAATGTAAGTAAGTTTTCTTCAAATGTGAAATCCTCATGCTCAATAGTATATTTCATCATATTATCTAAAACTATTTTAAAAATTTCTGTATTATGAGCAGTTCCTGCTATTTTATAATCTTCGGATAAATCCGATTTAGAAAGTTCTGTTCTACCACTAATAGTATCAAGTGAATAAAGAATTCTATTAATTCTTAATCTTTCTACTTCATCATCTGCAGAACAGTATTTATAAAATAAATCTAGATCAGAGTCCAAAATAGAATTATAGTAATCATCTATAGAAACAGATGGATTACAAAGTCCCAAAAGTATTATTGAACCTTCTTGATTTCTTTCAGTTGTATATGAGTATTTTGTTGTATCTTTAATATCAATATCAAAAGAACTATCTAATTTATATGTTTCAGATTCTGCAGAAGATTCTAATATAAAAGGAACAGCTTCACTTTTCTTTATAACTGAGATATTTTTATAATTTCTATGTTTACAAGAATATTGTCTCCTATGATTAAGCTCATGTCTTACAGTATGAACAAAGTATTCAGCAACAGGAATATCATTCTCTTTAGCTCCAACCTCTATTGCTGGAAAATTTAATATTAATAAATCTTCATCATCAACATAAACTCCTGAAGAATTAGCAACATATGCTCCTACTACAATTTTTAAATCTTGAAGACTACATATATCTTCATCTATATTATTGTTAGAAAATTGAACTAAAGATTCTATAAAACTATGAAGTATATTTCCATCTTTATCATAATCAAAGAAAGATACCAAATTTAAATACAAATCATCACGTTTAGAAAGCTTAAAAGTACTTCCTTTTTCTTCCATAAATTTTTCAGTGTTTTTCCTAATTTGAGATACTACTGCATCAATATCACCATCAAATTTATAAGTACATTTTGAATCTTCTGTAAAAGATTTATATTCCTCTCTTACTTCTTCTAAAGTAGGATAATATTCTAAATTATCGTATTTTACAGGTAAAGATGAATTAAATTTAATATATTCATCATATTCTTTAGTTAGTTCTTCAATTTCACTTTCTGTACGAATTTTATATCCAAAATCATCATAGCGACTTTCTTCTTTATTATTTTTATTGCAACTAGCAAAAGAAAAAGACATAACAGCTGCAGTAAGTAAAGATAATGATTTTTTATATAAATTCAGCTTTTTCATTTAACCACCCCAAAACATGCGTTAATTATACCATATTTTGCTGTTTTTGTAAAGAAAAGAGGCCAAATAGCTTGACTTTAAAGGATTTTTTAGTATAATTTATATTGCATGTTTACTTTAACAGCGAATTTTAGAATATTTTAAAGTGTTTTTCAATTAGGTTTAGTAACCTTTTGCTGTTAGGCGAAAAAATAAGAAAGACTCCCTAAGATATGACTAAATTGTTTAATTAAATATGTAATTGCTAAAAAATTGGAAGGAGAAAATATGGCAAGATATACTGGTCCAAGTTATAAACAAGCACGTAGCGTTGGATTCTCAATCAGTGAAACTGGAAAAGAATTAGCTCGTCGCCCATATGCACCTGGACAACACGGAAAAAGTCGTAAGGCTAAACTATCAGATTATGGTACACAATTAAAAGAAAAACAAAAAGTTCGTTTTATGTATGGATTGAATGAAAAACAATTCCGTAAAACATTTGAAGAAGCTGGAAAGATGAGTGGTATTCATGGTTATAACTTCTTAAAGTTACTTGAATCTCGTCTTGATAACATTTGTTATCGTTTAGGTTTCTCAACTACACGTCGTGGAGCTAGACAATTAGTTAACCATGGACATGTAACTGTTAATGGAAAGAAAGTTGATATTCCATCATACAGATGTAAACCAGGAGATGTAATTGCTATTAAAGAAGGATCTAATGATCATAAAGCAGTTAAAGAATCTTTAGAAAAAATTACTAAACGTGTTGAATTTGTTACATTTGATGCTAACAAATTAAGTGGTACATATGTAAGATATCCAGAAAGAAATGAATTAAATATGGATATTGATGAATCACTAATCGTTGAATTCTATAACAAATAAAAAAAGAAAATCTATAGAAATATCTATAGATTTTTTATTTTATATATTTAGCAACAAATTTAGAAAAACTATCTTTTTGATAAGGTATGAGTTTTTCAACATTCCTAGCAAACATTTCTAAAGTTAAACCATTCTTTAAAACAAGTTTAATTTTTTTTATCTTTGAATTAAAAATGTTATAGTTTTTTACTGTAAGCGTTTGAATATCTTCGTTAGTTGCAAATACTGCATTTTCAATTTCAGGCTCCATTTTAGAAGGATTAGCAGTCATCATAACACCATTATAT
>DLOU01000008.1:23658-46429 GCA_002477275.1 Caryophanales bacterium UBA7476 | reverse complement strand
CTTCTGCACTTTTTGGTGCTGCAGGAGCCTCTGCTTGTTTTTGTTTTTCTAATTCATCGACTGAAATATATGTTGATAAATTTGGATTATCAACTGATAAATTCGATAAATCAGCCTCTCCATTTTCAAATTGTTTTTTAATATTATCTAAATTATCAGAGAAGAATTTTCTCCATTGAGCTCCTCTTTCATCATCAAATCCTAAAGCATCAACTTTTTCGATGCTTTCATGATCGAATAAAATACTTTTATTAGGGTCTAAAAATCCTTCAGGATATAAACAAGCACAATAATCAAATACTTTAGTTGAATTATCAACTTCACCTGTAAAACCATACCCGATAATCATAATTGATTTTTTAGCATCCTTTAATGTAACTACCGACCCCAATGGTAAAAACCTTTCTGGTATCATACTATCTCCCCTTTACTATAAAATACTAAATAAAGTATACAATAAATATCAATAAATTTCAATAAAAAAACTCTTTTTTAGAGTTAAATTAAATCATTGTTTACAAGATCCATAGAGTTATAATGAAGTTCAAGTAATTCATCCCTCATTTTAAGCATTTCAGTCTTTCTAGGCGAATTACCATCTATATCAAGGACACGTGGAAGTTCATTACACAAATCAAATAATTTACAATAGCAATCATACATCATTTCAGAATAAGAACAAAATAAATCGCGCACTTCTTCTTTACTCTTCATTAAAATTCCCTCCTAGCATCTTCAAGTTTACTTGCTTCTTTACGTGCAACACTCTTATATAATATACAAACATCTTTAAGTGTACCACTAATCTTCTTATTGTTACCAGTAACTATGTAAGAATGTCTTTTTAAATTAGTACATTTAGAAGTAATTCTATTATAATTATCAGATGAATAAGTACCTCCAAACCCATATCTAAGATTATCAGATAATCTTTCAAGAAGGCCTACTTCTTTAACAACATAATTATCTATAAAACTAGCAGATTTTAAAACTTCATCTTCTTTTACAAAATTTAATCCATTCATAACATTCTCCTATACTTAAGGTCTTGGTATCTTTACAGGATTATAATTTTCATATGTATAATCTTGTAATTCATCAATTTTTTGTTTAGTACGATTTTCAATATTCTCAAAATCTGATAAATATCTATTAACTTCAGAATAGCAATCATCAAGAACTCTCATATAATAATCAAGAACATTATTTAAAACATTTTGAAAAGATCCTGCTGCAAAATTACTATAGAATCCAAGACCACTTTCATATGTTTCTCTTAATTTATTTTGAGCTTCATTAATTTTTGATTTAGCTTCACCTAATCTATATAAAAAATCACCTTTTCTATTCTGATCATAAGTTATTACATTACCACTTCTAGAATACTCATCTTTAACAAATTGATAAACATCTCTTCTAGAAGATAATTCCTGATAAAGTTTAATAGATTGATTTTTTTCATTATTCATAGAAGAAGAAAACTTTTCTGCATTATCATCATTCCAATAACCTCTAGCAATATCAACTTCCCTAAATATTGATTGGTATAAATTTTCAAATTCTGATAAATCATTGTTAATACTATTAAGTTTATCAGACATTTCACCTACATTTACCTTCATATCATTGCACCTCTTTTCCTAATATATAAAAGCTATTAAAAAATAGCTTCCATATATCAAGAAAAGAACTTTCTTGAATAAAATATTTATTAGCTTTCCATTGCTTCTTTTGCTTTTCTTGCTCTTTCCTTGTATTCTTCTGTCCAATCTTCCATTGCTTTTTTAATACCTTTAAAGTCAGAATTTGAAGCAGAAAAACTTCCTGTACCATCGATAACAAAACTAAACATATCAGTAACAGATTCTTCAAGTTTTTGAATTAATCCTAGAACAGCTTGTTCTTGTTGTCCACCAACAAATGGAGCTAATTCTTTAATCTTAGAATATGTTTCAGAAATTGCATTTGTAATTTCTGTTTTAACACCAGGTAACCCTTCAGTATATGCTACAGCATCATCACTATTAATACCAACAAATTGATTATTTAAGTTTTCTTTAATTGCATCTCTATTAGAATTAATCTTAGAACTACTATTTCCAACAGTGTTAGTAACTGGAGTATTTTGAGTATAATCAGCCCAAGTTTTAGCAACTCCTTCTAAATATTCAGTTAATTGACCATAAGTTGTGCATAATGCATCAGAGAAGTCATTATTAATTACATTAACAATAGCATCACCAGTATTTTGAGCTTCCTTTGCATACCAGAAACTACCAATCGGATCAATTACTTTTGTTTGAAGTTCGCCACCAACATTTTTAATTAAAGTTTCATATGCATCAAATAAGCCTTGATACATTTTTCTGATGCTTTCTTCATCATATCCGTAATAACCTGCGTTTGCATAATCTCCGTTCATCTTTTTCTATCCTCCTACAATATTTATTTGATAAATTATCTTTATCTAAAATAATACTACCATCAAAAAAAAAATAAATCAAGTGTAAATAAGTAAATTTACACCTAATTTATCTTTAATAGTAAAGAAGTGAAACAAGTAAAAGTTCAGTCGCATTTCTAATATCAGTTTCTATAATCAAACTACTATTAGAATAAACAAAACCATTAGCTTTATTAATCAAAACATATTTTTTATTTTTATCAAGTGCTCCACTCGATAATCCGTTAACACAATGAACAATCATTTGATTCACTTTCCAAAGTACCTCATTGACTGGTATAAACAAATCATACACTTCATCAATTTCAGGTACATTTAATCTTATTAATACTTTATTATTCATCTTCATTCTCCTCCACTATTTTCTCAAATTCAATTAATTTAACAAAAGTAGCATTAGATTCTGAAATGTAATAACCCATATTATTAGGAGTTGGTTTAGACATATCTTTAGTAGTACTACCTAATCTAAACATAGATTGATCAGTAACACCAGTTCCAATCCATAAACCATAAATATTATTCTTAATTTGACTATACCAATTATCATAATCAAGAAGTTTAAATTTACGTAATGCTTCAGCTACAAATAAGAATACATTTTCAGAAGATTTAATCTCTTTGAATAAATTATCAAAAACACTTGTATCAGTAACTGACTTCTTTAATTTTTCAAGACCAGCAAATATTACAATAGCATTTCCATCAGCATTTTGTGTTTTAAAATATTTTACATATTCGCATATTTTAGTAATACTATTTTGAAAATCGCTATCGAAATAGTTTGGAATATTACCTTTAAACTGAGGGAAAAGCCCTTCAGCATCGATAAATACTACACTAGTTTTATCAATAGCTTGGAAAACTTTTACTAAAGATAAAATAAATGATCTCATATTCTCTAATCTATTAGAAGCAAACTGGAACATATTTCCTACTGTTAAATCAAATTTGACAGGATCAAGAGTCTCTCTTGAAATACCAATAGGAACATGTTTAATATCTTTAATGTATGGTTTAATGAAATCAAATGTAACTTGTTCTGGAAGTGATGGAATCGGTTTAGCACGAGTTTGATACTTATTATTTAATTCCTCAATAGTTGCCTTTATAGTTTGACTAAGTTTTTCTTCTTCAACAATAGATGCAGTTTGGAATTCATGAATAGCACCATCTATTTCACACAAACCACGTCCAGGGATATCCCTAGGGATAAGTTTACTTCTTTGATTAGTAAATAATGAATTATACGAACTAGCATCTGTTAAATGTAATACAAAATTAGTTTCAAAATTTTGTAGTATCTTTCTATAAATAGAAGATGGCGTTGAACCAGTTAATATAAAGTAAATACCATATCTAGCACAATCTCTAGTAATAGATATTAACATATCTGAATATTGAGAATTACTTTCATTAAATGAATCCATATTATTAATAATTATTACTCTCATAGGAATTCTTTGTTGCTGCTGTTTTATATAAGAATTATATTCTCCACCATAATCCATAAATAACTGTTTTCTTTCAGCTATTTCAGAATCAATTAATTTAAATAAATTTCTAAGTGGCTCAACTTCATCAGCAAAACACATTCCACCAAAATGAGGTGCTTTCATATATTTTCTTAATACTTCTGAGCCATAATCAACTAAGTAAAGATTTACTTCGTCTGGTGAATGAGTTGTAATTATTGAGAATATAAACGCATCAAGTAAATTTTCTCTTTCAGTCCCTTCATTACCAATAATAATAGTATTACCTCTTTCATTAAGTGAATAAGAAAGAAGTCCTTGTTCTTGATTTTCAGGAGCATCATATTCACCAATAATAGGACAAACTTCATATGGCTTAATTTGATACGAATATTTAGTAATTAAATTGTTGATATAAATAAGTGCTGGAATATTTTCAAGCCATAATCTCTTAGCTTTTTTATTACACGCTTTACTAACCTCAATTATATTATTTAAAATATTACCAAGTTGTTCACCTTGAGCTTCGCCACGTTGTTGACTTCCATCACCTGCTTGAATACTCTTAATAAAACTACCAGTATTTCCAATAAAGTTAATACTCTTATCAACAGTTTTAACAATTTTATCAGTAGGATAATATTTAGCACCACACCAACCTGATTGACCAAGTAGGAATACTTCATCAAGTCCTACTTGTAAATAGAATCTACCAGCTTGTTTTAAAGAAGCAGCAAGTGGTTTTTTTATCATTTCATTACTATCACCTTCAGTTTGAACTTTTAAACATACTCTAAACTTAGTATTTGACCAGATCTGATCATTAACAACACCAGAAGGTTTCTGAGTAGCAAGAATTAAGTGGACACCTAAACTACGTCCAATACGAGCAACACTGATTAAGTTATCCATAAAATCAGGTTGTTGACTCTTAAGTTCAGCAAACTCATCACAAATAATGAATAAATGTGGACAAGGTTCATCAAGTTTTCCTTCATGATAGAATTGTTGATATTTATATATGTCAATTGTACTTTGTCCAAGTTTATCACGTGCTTCATTAAATATTCTTTGTCTTCTTTTAACTTCACTATCAATACTTACTAAAGTTCTATTCATTTCAGCTTTATCTAAGTTTGTAATAATTCCCGCCAAATGTGGAAGAGATACACCAGTAGCTTGATTTTCAAATGCAAATGCAAGTCCACCACCTTTATAATCGATAAGAATAAACGCAACATCGTCTGGACTATAATTAATAGTCATAGATAAAATATACGTAATTATAAATTCAGATTTTCCTGAACCAGTTGTTCCCGCTATTAATCCATGTGGACCATGTTTCTTTTCATGCAAATCAAGATAGATTAATTCTTCATTCTCATCAACACCAATTTCAGCCTTTAAACTTGTAGTTGAATCATTAGTATTCCATCTATTCATTATATTAAGTTGTTCAATTTTACTAACTTTTTCCATTTCAAGGAAAGTAACTGATTCAGGGAGTTGACTCATTCCCTCTTCAAACTCTATAGGTATATTAGAAAGAACTCTAGCAACAGAATTCATATCAATAGATGTATCAATTTCATTTTTAAATTCAGTAGTTTCCTGTTTTTCATATGAATTTTGTAAAACACTTGATTTTTCATTACCTAATGTAATAAAGTTAACACATTTACTAGGAACTTTACTCATTCTTTCTTCAGCAATAACTATACTAAACCCAACATTATTATCAAGTTCTGTTAAACATTTCATAAAGTTAAACTTTTTAATTGAATCATAATCATCAGTAATAATTAAATAATATGGTTTTCTAGATGCAGCTTGTGGATCTTGAAGTCTATTATTAAGTTCAAACTCAATAAATCCGGATATTTCTTTAGCATCTTCAAGTGAAGAAGAGAAAAATCTAAGTCTTTTAGAGTTATCAAAATTATGATTTAAAAGTTTAACATAATTCCATCTTTTTTCATTAATTTTATTAGTGAAAACAATTAATTTTAAATCTTCATAACTATAAAAAGTTAAAAGTTGTAAAATAATATTATTTAAGAAATCATGTGTAATTTTATTTTCACCCATAACAGCAGTTAAGTTGTTTTCAAATAATGAATAACCAACTGGTACATCTTTAATATATTTAAATTTATTAACTTCTTCATCTGCTATCTTTTTAAGTTCATCTTCTTCCATAGAAAACTCTTCTTCTGGAAATTTATAATTAATTTTTAATGGTACATCACCAATTCCTAGTCTTACTACTAAGAAATCACTTTGTTCTATTCTTTTATCCCAAAAGTTAATTGTTTTAGTATTAATTATATTTACACAATCTTTTATACTAAGTAAGTTTTCTTGTAAAATATTTTTTTGTAAATCATATTCAGCCTGTAATTCTTTTTTCTTTGTTTCAAAATATTTTTTGTACTTTTTAACTGTAGTTTTCTTTTGAATTTTAGCATGAATTCTATTATAAAATTGCATAAAAATAGGCCAAACAAGCGAAGAAAATAACATTGTAATAGTTGTAATTAATGTTAAAAGCTGCTGCTTTGTTATTTCAGTTGAAGAATTAATTTTATCTACTTGATTTAAGAAATTAATTGATGAAGAAACTCCCATAGCAAGCATTGGTCCAAGTGTCATTATAAGAGGTGTAGTCTGTTGAACTGTTGAAGGTGGTCTGTCAATTTTTATTTCTTTTTCTTCTATTACTCTTCTAATTCTAGGTGGTTTAGAAAAATAATCATTTGGTCCATATAAAGGAACGTCCTTTATTTCACGTTCTGTTTGACTATCATCAAAGTTTATTATTTTATCAGTTAAATTAGAAGTTTTCAAAACTGTAAGTAAATTACCAGGATTGTTAACTAGCAAAAATCCAGGAAGGAAAATTATTCTAAGACCATATATATCAATTTGATCTCCACTTCTAATAGAATGAGAATTTTCTTTTAGAAAAATATTATTTAAATAGACAAAAACATTGCCATCTTTTTGAACAATTAAACCTTTATCAGTATAAGATACTCTAATAGCAGTATTGTTAAGTAAACTACAATTATATTTTAGATTACATTGTTCTGAATTACCTATAATTAAATTTATATTTTGATCATAATTATAAGCAACCATAGTACCATGTGCAGGAACTTCAGTATATATTAAATAATTAACTTCACCACGTTGTAAAATATAGAAGCAATTTTCTACTAGATAAACTCTATCACCTATTCTATCATTTAGAATAATTTTTACATCTGAAGTAGAATAAATAACCCATCTACCATCTACAGCTTCAACATTAATAAGTTTTGCACTTTCATCAGGATCACTATCAAATGAATAACTACCCGAAACATCATTAGGTAAACTAAAATCATATAGTCCAGTAGACAAAAACAATGTTATCTTCATACATGCACACTCCTATTATAAATATAATTATAACATAACTATAAATTATGTGCAGCAATTTTTAAAAAAAATTAGTAGAAAAAATCCTACTAATTTATTGTTTTGTTTATAGAACTTATTTTAAACTCATTTTCATCATAATCGATATTTATAATTGATGAAGGTTTAATTTCTCCATTAATTATTTTTTTAGAAAGAAGAACTTCAAGTGTACGACTAACTATTCTTTTAAGAGGTCTTGCTCCATAATTTACATCATAACCATTATCGACTAAATAATCTTTACATCTTTCAGTAAGTTTTATCGAAATATCTGAATCTTTTAATCTTTCTTCTATTTGAGAAACAATTTTATCTAATATTTTTCTAATAGAGTCTTTATGAAGCTCATTAAATACTACTATTTCATCAATTCTATTTACAAATTCTGGTCTAAATGTACTTTGTACTTCTTTTAAAACTAAGTCTTTCTTTCCATCAAGAACATATTCACTTCCTAAATTAGAAGTCATAATTATAATTGTGTTTTTAAAATCTACAAGTCTACCATTAGAATCAGTAAGTCTACCATCATCAAGTATTTGAAGAAGTAGATTTAATACTTCAGGATGAGCTTTTTCAATCTCATCAAATAAAACTATACTATATGGATTTCTTCTTACAGCTTCAGTTAGTTCTCCGCCTTCATCATATCCTACATATCCTGGAGGAGATCCAATAAGTCTCGAAACACTAAATTTCTCCATATATTCACTCATATCAATTCTAATCATATGTTTTTCATCATCAAATAGTTCATAAGCAAGACTACGAGCAACTTCTGTTTTACCTACTCCAGTAGGTCCTAAGAACATAAATGAACCAATTGGTCTATTAGGATCTTTAATTCCACTACGACTCTTAAGTATTGCATCACTTACAAGTGAAATAGCTTCATCTTGACCCATTACTCTCTTCCTAAGATTTTCTTCAAGTCCAAGAAGTTTTTCTTTTTCACTACTAACAAGTTTTGAAATAGGAACACCAGTCCATCTAGAAATGACTACAGCTATATCATCAGGAGTAACTACATCACTTAATATTCTATTATTATTTTTTTCTCTAAGTTCACTAAGCTCTTTTTCCAAGCTAGGTATAACTCCATGTTTAAGTCTAGCAGCAGTTTCTAAATCATATTCATTTTCTGCTTTTGAAAGATTAAACTTAGCTTTTTCAAGTTCACTTTTCTTATCTTTTATAGAATCAATAACATTCTTTTCATCTTGCCATTTTTCATTAAGTTCCTTTTCTTGATTTTTTAAATTAGTGAGTGTCTCATCAAGTGATAAAACACGAGCTTTACTCATTTCATCTTTTTCTTTCTTCAAAGCTTCCTTTTCAACTTCAAGTCTCATAATTTCTCTTTGAAGATTATCAAGTTCTTCTGGAACACTATCAAGTTGTACTCTAATAGTAGCACACGCTTCATCTATTAAATCAATTGCTTTATCTGGTAAGAATCTATCAGTTATATATCTATTTGATAAGTTTGTAGCTGTAATAATAGCTTTATCTTGAATAGTTACACCATGATGTATTTCAAATCTTTCTTTTAATCCACGAAGTATAGTAATTGTATCTAAAACAGACGGTTCATTAACTTTAACTTTTTGAAAACGTCTTTCAAGAGCACCATCTTTTTCAATATATTTACGATATTCATTAAGCGTTGTAGCACCGATAACATGTATTTCACCACGTGCAAGCATAGGTTTTAAGATATTAGAAGTATCCATTCCCCCTTCAGAGTTACCAGCACCAACAATAGTATGAATTTCATCAATAAACATGATGATTTCTCCTTCAGATTTCTTAACTTCATTTAAAACTTTTTTAAGTCTTTCTTCAAATTCGCCTCTATATTTAGCTCCAGCAATTAAAGAAGCCATATCAAGTTCCCAAATTGTTTTATTTTTTAAACTATTAGGAACATCATTTTTAACAATTCTTTCAGCAAGTCCTTCAACTATAGCTGTTTTACCAACTCCAGGTTCACCAATTAAAACTGGATTGTTTTTTGTTTTTCTAGAAAGAACCCTTGTAATATTACGTATTTCATCATCACGACCAATAACAGGATCCATTTTCCCATCACGAGCTTTTTGAGTAATATTACGACCATATTTTTCTAGAACATTTTCTTCTTCATTATTATTAAACATAATATCACCTCACAAGTATAATTATACTATTATTTTAGCACTTGTCAAGTGAGAGTGCTAAAATAATAATAAAAGAAAAAACGACTAAATATGAAAGTCGCTTTTATCTGTTTTACTTTCTGTAGTTAATATATCTTTTATAGCATCAATGCTATCTGCAGAACTAATTTTTCTTATTCGTTTAATATCTTTCTGAGCTCTAATAATAGAAGTATAATAACTACTTTCGTCTAAATCTATTAATGCTAATTGATCACTTAAAGTTGAAGTTGTTGTTGAAGATATTATTTCAGATATTCCTCTAGCCTCAGTCTTAGAAGAATCTCTTATCATTTTTACTAATAACAATTTTTCATTTTGTTCTAAATTATCATTTTGTTCAATAAACCTAACAGCATTAGTTAAAGCTTTCTTCTTTTGAGGTGAATCACATAACGTAACCTCTCTTATATATTTAACTGCATCTCCAAAATTAAGATTACCAATATATTTTAAATTCTTAAATATTTGAGCAGAACACACTTTATCAAAATCATTATCTAAACTCTTAGTAAATTCAAATTGTTTTCTTAAAATATCAAAAGGAACATCAGATAATAATGCTAAATCATACAATGCATTAAGTGCAGCAAATGTATGTTCTTCTTTTTCAAATTTACTTAATTCATTAACAAAATACATTGATTGTTCATAAGTTCTATTTGAAACAACACCAGGACCAGTTAATAGTGTTTCAACATCTAGAGAGTCACCAAAATATTTATAAGGAACTACAATTCTTGCGATACTTAATATTTCATCAAAACTACGATACTTTATTAATTCTAAATTCTCAAAATATGAATTAATTCTTGATGAAATATAAGTACTACTTAAAGCATTTAATTTAATAAGCACTTCCATTTGATCTAGTGAAAGCTTTTTACCATTATTTTCAAATAAAGAAATAATATATTCAATACTCCATAAATTATCAAAAAGATTAATAGTATCTAAATCTCTTTTTATACCAATCAACTGTTCAAATTTAGCTCCTTCAGAAGCAATAAGTTTCTTTTTAATACTATCCTTTATACGTTCATTTCTCTGAGCATCATAAAACTCATGAACTAATCTTTCACTATCTTTCTTCTTAGGAGTATTAGAAACATGTTTTATAATATTTAAAACACTCTTATGAAATTCTTCATCAAAAGGTTTAGATTCTTTCTCATATTCACTTACTAATTCTTCTATTGTTTTAACCTTAGCATATATATTTTCATCTTTTGAATTAGCTATAATTAAAAGTTCTTCACTAGACAAAACATATGTTAAAGAAGTATTCTTTAAAAAATCTATTCTAAAATCATATTTTTTTACATCTTTAATATTATTTATAAAATCAATAACTTTCTTTAAATCTTCATAATTATAATCATTTTTAGAAAGAATATTAAAGATAGCTAGTTTCTTTTCTTCGTTTTCACAATTAGTAAAAATATTTATAAAGTACATAAATTCTGAACTTGAAAAATTAGAATGCTTCATCATAAACTGAATTATAGTATTAATAGAATATTGATCTTCATCAGCCACTCTTTTTATAAGTTCTAAATCATTAGTAACACTAACTAGTCCATCTAATTGTTCTTCTGTCATAATAATCCCTCTTCTTCAAATTAATTTTATAATTATTTCTATTATTTTTCAATATTAATTCATAATTCTTTTAAACATTTTTTCAAGCTCATATTTTGTATAAGTGATTATAGTAGGTCTTCCATGCGGACAATTAAAGGGATTTTCACATTTTCTAAGTTCATTAAGCAAGTACTGTGCATCTTCTAAAGAAATATAGTCATTTGCTTTAATCGACATACGACAAGCCATAGTTGCAACAAAATGATCAACGAATTTTTCTTTTGAAAATTCCTCATGATTAGCAATTGTCTCAAATATTTTCTCAATATCACCCTTTTCTAAATCTTTTTTTATCCAAGAAGGATGAGTACGAACAATAAATGTGTTTTTATCAAATTCTTCTGTAGTAAGTCCAAGTTCATCAAGTAAATCCAAATGTTCTCTCACCACTAAATATTCATTTTTTGGAAGTTCAATTCTAACTGGTACAAGCATATCTACTCTTTCTATTTCTGAATTCAAGACCTTTTTCATACACTTTTCAAAGTTTACTCTTTCAGCTGCAGCATGTTGATCAATTAAAAACATTCCATCAGGATTCTCAGCAATTATATATGTTTTATAAACTATACCCCTTGGAATCATCTCTTTAATTTTATATTCATCTGGAACAATTTCTTCTATTTCAATTTGTTCTACTATTTTTTCAGGTTTTTCATCTTTAGATTCGAAAATTTCAGAACTTTCTTCTACATCAAAAACAAGTGCTGTTTCTTGATAAGATATATTATTAGAATCATCTTCAACTTCATTAAATGAAATATCATCACGAGTTCTTATTGAAATATCTGGTATCATGACTAGTTCTTTAATTTTAGACTTAATCATATCATTAAGAAGTTCTTTTAAAGTATCCATCTTAGAAAACTTTACATCCATCTTAGTAGGATGTACATTTACATCAACAAGTATTGGATCTGTCTCTATGTTTAAAACAACAATTGGATACTTATCTTTTGGCATATATAAATGATATATATCAGTAATTATTCTTATCAAATCATTATTTTTAATGACACGTCCATTAACAAGAGTTGTAATACTATTTCTAGATGATCTTTGATTTTCAGGATAAGATATATAACCACTAATATTATAATCATCATTAGAAGAAGATACTTCCACCATTCTTTTAGCTACACTACCACCATATATTTCATAAATAACTTTTAACAAATTACCAGAACCATCTGTATCAAGTAATACTTTATCATTATTAATTAAAGTAAATTTTATTTCAGGATAAGAAAGAGCCATCTTATTTATATATTCAACAATATTTGCAAGTTCACTATATAAATTTTTAATATATTTAAGTCTAACTGGAGTATTATAGAAAACATCTTCTACAGTAATAGTTGTACCCTTTTGTAGATCAGAAGATGAAACTTCTATCTCTTTACCCCCTTCTATTTTAACCAAAGTACCAGTCTTTCCATTAGAAGTTTTTAATGTAACTTTAGATATAGATGCAATTGACGGAAGAGCTTCACCTCTAAATCCTAAAGAATTAATATTAAATAAATCATGCAAATCCTGACATTTACTAGTAGCATGTCTAGAAAAAGCAAGACGAGCATCTTCTTTATCCATTCCAATACCATTATCAGATATTTTAACCATCTTTGTACCAGAATCAATAAGTTCTATTTTTATTTCATCACTTTCAGCATCAATACTATTTTCAACTAATTCTTTAACAATATTCATCATCTTTTCAATGACTTCTCCAGCTGCAATCTTATTAGCTAAATTTTCATCCATTACTTTAATCTTACTCATATAACTTCACCTATATAAATTCTATCAAAAAAAGAAATAATTGAAAACAAAAAAAGTTAATGAAATTATTAACTTTTTAAATAATAAATAATATCACCACGATAATGCTCTTTAGAATCATAATGAAGATCTTCCCCATTATAATTTTTAGTAGTTCCACTTCCATTTATCTTTTCTTCATCAAGCGAATCATCTGCCATTGTTTCAACATCTATTAATTCATCTATCAATTCATGTATATTATATCTTCTTGAATCTTTTTCATTTTGTAAATAATCATCATACATAAGTGATGCAGTCATATCAGTTATATCTAATTGTAACACTTTTTCTGCATTGTTAGCACAACCAGCCATAGATAAAGCTATTGTTCCACTAGCTAAAAGAGCAAGAAGTTTATTATATTTTTTTAAATTATTATATTTCATATCATCGCCTATTACAAATATACAACAAAAGCATTAAAAAAAATAGTACTAAATGTACTATTTGCAAAAAGTTAACTAATATAAGTTTAAGCAATTTTAAATCTTTTTAATATTAGTATACATTCTTGGATGATAACCTTTTTTCTCATAAAAGTTAATAGTGTTCTCATTATAAGCAAAAACATCTACAAGAACATATTCACATCCACAAGACTTAAAGTATTCTTCAATCTTTTCAATTAAATTTTTTCCTACTCCACTACTTCTTACTTTAGATGTAACAATAAGTTCTGTAATAATGCCTCTCTTAGGGCATTTATAATCTAGATAATCAAATTCACCATAAGAAGGAATAGTTCCCATTATTAAACCGATAGCCTTTTCATCTTGGATAGCCAAATAACATTTACCACTATTTGAGTTAACTTCATCTAAATCAATCAAAGCCATTTTCTCATGATATTCAGGATGAACCTGATCTAAATTATCTTTATCAATAGAAACTAAATACTCTTCAAGTTCAGTAAGAAGATCTCTAACATCTTCTAAATACTTTTCTTCATATTCAATAATTTCCATTTAATCACCATCTCTTTCCTGAATAATATTTAAAGTTACCAATATATTCAGAATCATTCATATCATCTTGTCTACTACGACTAGCTTGTTTTTGAATTTCTCTAAGATCTTGTTCTACATCTTTTGTATCATCTTCGTCATTATCATCGTTATTATCTTGATTTTGATCATCCGAATCATCAGAATCCGAAGGATTATCTAGTTCATCCTGTAATTTTTGAATTTCCTTTTCAAGTTTTTCTGCTTTTTCACTTTCACCATTATCATCTTCTTTATTTGCACATCCATCTTCATAAAGATTTATTTTAGCATTTTCAAGTTCATCATATATAGTTTTATTATCTTTAGAATTAATTCTATTAACAATAGCTAAAGATTTATTAATTCTAATATCACAAACTCTTTCTTTAGGAGGATTTTTCTTTAAAGCATCATCATATTTTTCAATAGCATCATCATAATTATTTTTTTTATAAGAAATATTACCATCATTGTAATAAACAATATATGATTCATTAACATTAAAAACATAAAGTGCTTTAATAAGTTTAGAATTATAAACCCCATTATGAAAGTTTACTTTAATAGTTTCATTCAAAACAGTAGAAAAAATCAATTTAATAAGAATAAGAGAAAAAACTATAATTATTATTTTAAGAAACTTTTTCATATTAATTTTCTCCTTATCTTAATAAAATCTAATACTATTAAAACTAAAAGTGGAATTACGAAAAAATAGTAAATATCATCATAAGAACTTTTATCGATTGCACTTGCTTTTAAATCTGTTTTATTTTTTATAGAATTAAGTTTTTTATCTATATCACTTTCGTTATTCATCTTAATATAATCAACTTTTAAATCACTAGCTATCTTCTTTAAATTACTTTCATCAATCTTAGAAACAGCTTTATTATATCCTTCACCAGCAGAATAATACATTAAATACTTTTCTTCCCCTGTTCCATATTTTTCTATGTATTTCATATTTCCACCTTGATTAGTACCATATCCAAGTATAGCGCCACCATTAATATACTTAGAAAGTTCTTTATAACTTTTTAGTGTAGATTCATCAGTTATTTCTCCATCACTTATAAAAAATATTACTTTAGTTCTATCATTATCAACATTATTTTTCAATACATCTTCAATAAGAACATATGGAGTATTAAGAGATGATCCAGTAGCATAAGTTTGTGAAACAGGAGTAATTAACTCGATTGAATCTAAAACAATATCTGCATCATAAGTAAATGGTGCAAGTACTTTTGCATTATTATCAAAACTAATTACCGAAAATCTTGCACCAGAAAGTTCATTAATAATATGCTTAGAATCTTTCTTAACGCCTGATAATCTTGTCTGATCACCATTATAGTCAAGAGCATTCATACTTATAGTACTATCTATTACAAAAAGTACATCTAAGTTATTAGATAATGTTTCTGTTTTATCATTTGGAATCATAATTCTTAAATTAATAATAAATATAAGAATTATCATAAATATACGTAATATATTTTTCTTACTGTATTTAACACAAATTATTATAAGAATAATGCATATAATAATCATTAACCAAATTGGTATTATTGGAAAAACTGTCATTATATCACCTTCTTACTAAAGAATATAAAACAAACAAAGAATCCTAAAAATAGTATAAAAGGTATTTCAGGAGTATCATATCTTTTTGTCTTAGTATTACTTTCTAATAATGATGTGGAATTTTTTTCAATATCACTAACTATACTATCTACAGAAAAATTAGAATGATCATAGAATTTACCACCAGTTAAAGAAACAGCATTTTTCATTTCTTCTCTATCTTCACTTTTCATCTTTTTAGTTC
Source organism: Caryophanales bacterium UBA7476 (assembly GCA_002477275.1). Classification (GTDB taxonomy): domain Bacteria; phylum Bacillota_I; class Bacilli_A; order RF39; family UBA660; genus CAG-417. Next base: position 30,539 of record DLOU01000008.1, on the reverse strand, counting down.
CAATACCATATACCTTAATTTTTTCTTTCTTACTAATCTTAGCAGCCTCATTTAATGTAAGAAGAGGTTTTCCAGCTAAATCATTATCAGTCGAAAAAATAATCAACTTCACCCTATCTTTTTCTTTACTAGAAAAACTATAAGCACAGGATGCAAGCCCATCACCAATTAAAGAACTTCCTCTTTCTGAGTTACCTTCTAATGTACCACTTCTAATATAATCTCTTAAATAAAAATAATTATCCGAAATATTAATACTACTATAATTGTAATTATTTAATTCAAGAGATTGATGCACCATATCAAGTGAATTTGAAACATAACTATAATCATCAGTTAAAGGTACTAAAATAACAGAAGAAGTATTAAAGATAGATATACCTACTCTGTCACCAGAAAGCTTATTAACAGTTTCTTTAAGATTATTAACAAGCTCCATATTAAGTTCATCAACTGATGTAGAAATATCCATACATATAATAATATCTCTATTATATTTTTTAATATTTTTACTTTCAACTTTTGAAGGCCTTGATAACAAAAGTGAAAGTAAAATAACAACAACGAAAAAAGAAATATACGTAAAATACTTAATTATATTGTATTCTCTTATTTTATTTTTATAATAGTCAGTTTCTTTAATAAAACTAGTATTAGCTATCTTTGATCCATCTTTAAAATTATCTTTTTTCTTTTTTAAAGTAAACAAAAGTAAAAAAATTATTAATGGAATAATAATTATTAAAAAAGGATATTTTATTTCCATTTTTCTATCACCACCCTAGTTCTAGAAATTGATTCTAAAATGTTTCCTGATGAATGAGTAGAAAATTCAGGATTATAATATTCTTTAACAAGCTCATATAAAGAAGGCATATTTAGCACTTCTATCTCAGACAAAGTATAATTTTGAACCTTTATTCCAGTAGTTTCAAATATATAATTTCGAACAAGCTTACTTAATTTTTGATAAGCTTTTCTAGTATTAATTGAATCATTTTTTACTTCATTAACCAAATTATCAAGTTGTGATAAATATTTATTTTTTATACTAAGAGTATCACTATGAGATAAAGTATTTGGTTTTAAGTTAGTTTTTTCACTTTTTATATGAGGTTTATATATTTTAAAAATGATTATAGCAATTAATAAAAGTATTATAAAAATAATTATAGGTAAAAAAGAATATGAAAACATATCACTTAATTCAGTTTCTACTCGCATAATTATGCTCCTTTAATAATTCTATTATTTTATAGTTAATTTGTTTTATTGAACTTATTGACACAATTGGTACATTATTTTTCTTAAACCTTCTAATATTATTATTTAAAATATTTTTTCTTATATTTTGTTCTATAATATTTAATTTAGAATCTTTAATTAAAAACTCAGGAAGATAAGTATCAGAAGAAACATCATATATATTTTCACCAAACATATAATTATCATTAACATTAACTACAAGTACATCATTATTTTGATTAAGTTTCTTTAAAGTATTAGTCTTAATTTTACTAATACCATCTAAGTCAGTTATTATAAAAACAATCATTCTTTTATGAATATTTTTATATGTAAACTCTAATAATTCATTAATATCACACTCAGACATAGAGCTATATTTATCATACTCGCATAAATATTCTTCTAAATTATACATATTATATTTAAACGGTTTGAAGAAAGGTTTATTATCTTTTGTAAACATCATACCAACATAATCATTATTTTTTACTGCAATATACCCAATTGTTCCCGCCATAAAAAGAGCAAGATTCTCTTTACTTTCATGAAAATCAGTATCTGCATTCATCTTTTTTCCAGTATCCATCACAAATAAAATATTATGTTTTTTTAAAGCTACAAATTGTTTTACAAGTAAAGTACCAGTTCTAGTAGAAGATTTCCAATCAATATCTTTTACATCATCACTAATTACATAAGCACGTAAATTATCAAAATTCATACTTTTTCCTCTATAAATAGACTTATAAGTACCATCTAAAATATTAGTTGACTTTTTAGTTGATGATATTGAAATATTAGACTTAATTTTATTTATATAATTTAGTTTCATGGTGTAGGTACAGCTCCAAATATAGCATCAATAATTTGTTCAACTGTTACATTATCAGCTATAGCCGAAAAATTAAGTGAAATTCTATGTCTTAGAACACTATATTTTAATTCTTTTATATCTTCTGGAATAACATGACTTCTTCCATTAATTAAAGCAAGTGCTTTAGCACATTGCATAAATGCAATAGACCCTCTAGTACTAGAACCTAAATTAATATATTCTGAAAGTTCTTTTCCAATATACCCTTCTGGTGCTCGAGTAGCAAGTATTATCTGAGCAATATACTTTTTTATTGATTCATCTATATATACTTTTTCACTTAATTCTTGTAAGAATTTTAAATCTTCTAAACTAGATATAGGTTTATTATCATCAAATACTTTTTTCTCTAACCTATTTAAAATTTCAACTTCTTGACTTGCAGTTGGATAATCAACTATTTCTTTAAGTAAGAATCTATCAAGCTGAGCTTCAGCTAAAATATATGTTCCTTCTTGTTCAATAGGATTTTGTGTCGCAATTACTATAAATATTTCTGGAAGTTTATATATATGTCCATCAATAGTTATTTGTTTTTCTTGCATTGCTTCAAGCGTTGCACTCTGAGTTTTTGCACTAGATCTATTTATTTCATCAAGTAAAACAAAGTTAGCATAAATAGGCCCAATTTTGGTTTCAAACTTATTATTAGCATAATTAAATATTTGAGTACCAATTATATCACTTGGAAGTAAATCTGGTGTACATTGTATTCTAGAAAAATTACCATCTACTGCACTAGTTAATACTTTAGCAGCTGTTGTTTTAGCAAGGCCTGGAACAGACTCGAGTAAAACATGCCCATTAGCCATTAATGAGATTAAAAGAGCTTTCTTTAGATTATCTTGTCCTACTATTCTTTCTGAGTAATAAGCAAAAATATCTTTAACTATCTTACTGCTTTTTTCAAGTTCTTCTTTACTAATAACTTCTTTATTATTCATTTATACCACTCCTACACTAATATATTATTATATTTTGTCAACCGTTTCAATACCTAATACTCCTAAAGCATTCTTAATTACTTTTGAAATGCAATTAAGAAGCCTTATTCTAGATGATTTTAAAATAATATTTTCTTCATTAGAGATATTAACTTGCTCATAAAATTTTGAAAATAATCCTGCAAGATTAAAGATATACTTTGTTAAATGAGAAGGTTCACAAGACTTTAATAAGCCATTAATAACTTCTGGAAATAAGTATAATTCTTTAATTATCTTTTTCTCAATTTCATTATTAAATTTTATATCATCTACAAGTTCAATCCTATTATTATTAATTATAGAGTTAATTCTAACTAAACTATATAAAATATACATACCTGATTCACCAGTAAAACTAGCAGCACTTTCTAAATTAAAATTAACTATTTTATTCTTGGATACATTAAGCATTGTAAACTTAATACAAGCATTAACTAAAATATCAAGTTTTTCATCAGATATTTCACTTTTTCTTTCATTAAACTCTTTTAAAAGTGTTTCTCTTACAGCTTTCATAAAATCAGTAACTAAAACAACTGTACCACCAGATGTAGACATCTTACCACCATCAAGTAAAACATATGAATAACTTATAAGTTCAGGTGCTTTATAGCCTAAAATATCTAGTACTGCACTAATCTGTTTCATATATACAGCTTGATCTTCTCCCAACACAATAAAATTATTTTTAGGATTTAATTCTATTTTATAGATTGTGTAAGCAATATCTCTCATAGGATATAAAGATGTTTTATTAGAGCGAGTTAAAACAAGAACTGGTTCTCTAGTTGGTATATCATAATCAGATAAATCAACATAAAGTCTTCCAAGTTCATCTTCATGAAGTTTTCCTGTTTTCTCTAATCTATTTAATATTTCATCAATATAATTATTGTAAACATAATCAGATTCATGAGTAAAAACATCAAAATTAATATTTAGTTTTTCAAATATTTTTACTTGACCATTAACACATTTATCAGTTACTTGTTTAAATTTATTAATCATTTCACTATTTCCATTTTCAACTTCTTTTAAATAATCAAATGCTTTTTGATCTATAGATTCATCTTCTTTAGATAAAGCACTAATTTTTACATAAACATCAAGTATTGAAGAAAAACTATCATCTTTAAGTCCATACTTTTCAATTCCTATAACAAGAAGAGCTATCTTTTTACCAATATCATTAATGAAATAATGTCTTTCAACTTTATATCCAGTAAACTTATATAAATTACTCATAAAGTCACCAATTAAACTATTTCTGCATCTTCCAATATGTGGTTCAGCATTAGGATTAATTGAAGTATGCTCAATTAGTAAGGACTCACCTTTTCCTTGATTTAAAGAACCATAATTATTATTATCTTCTATTTCATTGATTACTTTTTTAGCAAACTTATCATAATCCAAATAAAAATTAACATATGGTCCCATTACTTTAATATCTGAAAAATTATTATCATTATCGTTAAATTTTTCTTTAATTAAATTAGCTATTTCTATTGGATTAGAATATTCTTCATTTCTTAGATTAGCACACTGAATACTATAGTCACCCATATTATCTTTTGGTGGTATTTCAATCTTAATTTTATCTTTGTTAACATTTATTATATCAATTATTTTTTTAGTAATATATTCTTTCATATCCTCCACTCCTTACAAAAAAAGAAATTCTACAAACTAAGGACGAATTACTCGCGGTACCACCTTAATTCATAGAACTTCTATGCACTCAAATCTTTAACGCAGAATTACGACAATACTCAAAGATTCATTCATAAAACATTGTCATTTCCTTTCACCAACCGGAAACATCACTAAGACAAGCGGTTAAACTACTACTTCTTTTTCAATGTAATCTAAATATGAGAAGATTATATCATCAAAACAAACAATTGTCAAAGTAACAGAATGTAATTTATATAATAATAGAAAACAATATTAGAACATGAACAAAGATGAAATATATACAAAAAAAGATAATTATAATATAATAATACTTGGAGGTATTCTTTATGAAAAGCTACAAAAGTAATCGTAAATTATGGATTATTTTTATTATATATCTGATTATTAATGTATTTTTAGTAGTAATACATGAACCATGGAGAGACGAAATACATTCTTGGTTAATGGCAAAGAATTATGGATTATTTGAATTAATTAGAGAAAGTAGATTTGATGGTCATCCAATACTATGGCAATTAATACTTATGCCTGTTGCTAAATTAAATGCACCAATAATTACTCTTAATATAATATCACTAATATTTGTAAGCATAGCTACAGGGCTATTCCTTTTTAAAACAAAATTACCAACTATATTAAAAATAATTTCTACATTTAGTGTTCCTTTCACATACACATTTTCATCTATCAGTAGAAATTATGCATTAGTTATATTATTAATGATGATAATAGGAGTTACGTATGACAAACGCCATCAAAAACCAATTCTGTATAGTATTATAATCTCTCTTTTAATACACTCACACGTTTTAGCTTGGGGATTAGTAGCAGGACTAACAATTACTTTTCATTTTGATGAAATAATTAATTTTTTCAAGAAGAAAAATACGGTAAGTATTAGAAAAATAATGATTGGACTCATTATAATAGTCATAAATACCATTTTAGTAGTATTAGAATTATATGGAGTTCCTAACCCTAATTATATAACAGGTAAATCACTAATTATGTTATTATCACTAATAATTATATTTTTTACTTTATTAATCGCTTTAATAATAACAATTAATAAAAAAAGTTGTATTCGCGAGTATATTATTTTAGCGTGTGGACTATTATTTCAGGCAATAATATATATATTCGTATATTCTACTGTTATATATCAAAGATTTATATTAATATTTGCATTCTTGTTATTCTATATTATACTTATTAGTAAAACAAAAAGTAAGAACGATTTTAAAAGATTAAACTGTATATTATATTCTTTATCAACTATACTCGGAATAGCAGCACTAGCATATACTATGGTTTATGATATTTTCAAACCATACTCTGGAGCTCAAGAAATGGCAAATTATATTAATAATAACTTACCTGATAATACTACTATTTACATTGATTCAGAATTAATAGGTCAATCTATGATACCATATTTAAAAACATCTAAATTATATGATATCGCCTACAATGAATATGTTACAACAGCTAATAGAGCATATGATTATGATAAAATCTATGAAGCATTAGAAGAAAATACCAACTATACTTCAAATTATTTAATTGTTAGTAATGATGTTTTTGAATTAAAATACGAAAAAATATATAAAACAAAAAAAGCTATTGCAAAAGAAAATTTTACGCTATATTATATCCCATAATAATAGCGTTTTTTATTTAGTTTTTTTAATCTTTATTTTGTGTTCTTCTAATATTTTTTCATACATATTAATTATTTCATCAGTATCTCCATATAAATCACAATACTCTTCTCTTTCTTGAAGAGAAAAAAGATAATTACGATAAATAGTTAATAGATCAATTTTAATTTTATTATTCTTTTCATTACTCATATAACATTATATGAAATAATATCAAAAAAAGATTAGAACATCTAATCTTAAAAAATTTAATCAAGCTATCGTTTATATACCCTATAGACAATAAATAAACAAGTGCAAACTAAAAGTACTAAATAAATATAAGTAATAATGAATAAAGAAGTAATGCCTTGATATAGGAATGTATTATAAAAAGCATGTAATACACTAGGTACGAACAAAAGATTTAAGTAA
>DLOU01000008.1:0-23600 GCA_002477275.1 Caryophanales bacterium UBA7476 | reverse complement strand
CCGTACTCTTTTTATTTTTTTCTTTTCTACAATTAGCAATAAATTTCCCAATTTTAATTAAATTCATGAACTTTTGTCTTCTTTCATGACTTAATTGTATAATAAGTCATTAATAAGTTACACATACCAATGGTTGAGTTGATATTCTATATCTATTTTATCACAAAAAATAGTAGAATTTTTATCTACTATTCATTTCGTCTTATATCCATATTGTGAAAACTTGGTCTTAATTAAGGTTTGAAAAAGATTAACTGCCTTTAACAATCCATTCTCCATCTCTTTTTCCATTTTTTCTTTCTATCAGACCTTTTTTTTGCATTTCAGACATATAATTTTTAATTGTTCTTAATGACTTATTTATCATAGAAGCGATTTCTTCTTGCTTAATCTCAGGTTTTTTTCTAATTATATTTAATATTGCTTGTTCTTCTAAAGATAAAATATTAATATTAGAAGTTTCTTCTTCAACATTTTCCTTGTAATCAATATGCATATATCTATTTTTTAATTCATATTTAGAATTAGTTAATAAATTATAGAAAAATTTTTCTAAAAATGAAATATCTTCAAATACGTTTTTCTCATAATTTTTATAATTTGCTCTTACTAAAGCATTTCTAAAATACCATGCATTATCTGCAAACACTTCATCATTAATACTAAAGCCAAACGTTCTCAAATATTTGATTAAAAAAACAGCTGTTGTTCTAGTATTACCTTCACAGAATGGATGTACTTGCCAAACATTTGAAGTAAATCTACATAAATGTTTAATTGATTCATCAAGACTTAAGTCTTTATATGAAAAATTTTTTTCTTGATTAAAATCATACTCAATAGTTTCTTGTAATGTTTCAAATGATGAATAAGTAACAGTATCATTATTTAATATCCATTCTTTTTTTGTAAAATTATAATCTCTATATTTCCCAGTTCCATCATATATTCCAGTAAACAATCTTTTATGAATATTTAACATTTCTGCAGGAGAAAAATTAAATGCATTTTCACTTAATATTTCAGTAATTCGTACTGAAACTTTATCAGCCTCTTCAGTATTCTCTTCTTTCATCCTCTCAAATGATTGTTCATAGTAACTATTGATTCTTTGCTTAGCTTCAACAATATTAATGTTACCCTCTATATGTTCTTTAGCCGTGTCTAATAAGTACTCTGAAGGTTTTAGCCCATCTACATCTTGAAGACCTATAGCTGTTTCCCATGTTTTAGCTTTTTCTTTTTTTTCAGGTTCTCCCTGTTTAATATATTCAGATAATTCTAAGCTCCATTTTTCATTACTCATAGTATTTCCTCCAATTATATATATTATACCATAACATAGTTTAATTATCTAGTTTCAAAGTGCAAAATTTGCACTTTGAAATCTATTTTTGCACTTTAAATTGCACTTTGAAAAATTAAATTTTACTATATCAATCTATAATCTTTTCGGACTATTACTATATTACGAAAAAAAAGACTAGATATCTAGTCTTTCTTATATTTAATATTTTCACGCTTATGCGTTCTAATTTTTTCTCGCTTTAATTGCAGCTTGTGCAGCAGCAAGTCTTGCAATAGGTACTCTATATGGAGAACAAGAAACATAATTAAGACCTAATTTATTACAGAATTCAATTGATTTCTTTTCTCCTCCGTGTTCACCACATATACCAAGTGAAATATCAGGTCTAACCTTTCTAGCCATTATACTTGAAATAGACATTAATTTACCAACGCCATTTACATCTATTGATTGGAATGGATCAGTATCAAATATCTTTTTATCATAATAGTCTTTTAAGAATTTTGAAGCATCATCTCTTGAGAAACCATAAGTAAGTTGAGTTAAATCATTTGTACCATAACTAAAGAATTCTGCAACACTAGCAATTCTATCTGATTCAACACAAGCGCGAGGAATTTCAATCATTGTACCAACTTTATACTCAACACTTTCTCCTTTTTCCTTAAATAACTCTTCAGCTTCAACATCGATAATAGCTTTAACAAATAAGAATTCCTTAACATCTCCAATCAAAGGAACCATAATTTCAGGGATTGGAGTAATACCTTTTTTCTTAACATTAATAGCTGCTTCTAAAACAGCTCTAGTTTGCATTCTAGCTATCTCTGGATAAGTAACATCAAGTCTGCATCCACGATGTCCCATCATAGGATTAAACTCTTTTAAACTATTAACTTTTTCTTTAATAAAATTATATTCAACTCCTAAAGAATCAGCAAGATCTCTCATTTCACTTTCTTTTTTTGGTAAAAATTCATGAAGTGGTGGATCAAGGAAACGAATAATTACAGGTAAATTATCCATTTCAGTAAATAAACCTTCAAAGTCTTCTCGTTGATAAGGAAGAATTTTAGATAACGCTTCCTCTCTCTTTTCTAAAGTAGGAGCAATAATCATTCTTCTAAAATTAAATATTCTCTCTTCATCAAAGAACATATGCTCCGTTCTACATAACCCAATACCTTGAGCACCAAATTTGCGAGCTACTTTTGCATCACGAGGTGTATCTGCATTAACTCTTATTTCAAGGCTTCTAACATCATCAGCCCATTGCATAAATGTTTCAAAATCACCACTAATTTCAGGATCTAATAGTTTAACTTTTTCAAAGTATACATTACCAGTTGAACCATCTAAACTAATGTATTCTCCTTCTCTCAAAGTTTCACCATTCTCAGTTCTAATAACTTTATTTGAAGAATCAACAACTAGTGAACTACAACCAGATACACAAGTAGTACCCATTCCACGAGCTACAACTGCAGCATGAGATGTCATACCTCCCCTTACTGTTAAAATACCACGTGCAATATTCATACCTTCAATATCTTCAGGAGAAGTTTCTTCACGAACAAGTATTATATCTTCTACTCCATCATCATGTGCTTTAACAACATCTTCTTTTGAAAAATAAAGTCTTCCGCAAGCAGCCCCAGGTGAAGCAGCAAGTCCAGTTGCAACAACTTTCTTACTTTTTAAATCATTTTCATCAAATACAGGATGTAATAATTGATCTAGATCTTTTGGTTCAATTCTAAGAAGAGCTTCGTTTCTAGTAATTAATCCCTCTCTTACTTGATCAACTGCAATCTTAATTCCAGCCTTAGCAGTTCTCTTACCATTTCTAGTTTGAAGCATATATAGTTTTCTATCCTCAATAGTAAACTCCATATCCTGCATATCTTTATAATGTTTTTCAAGAGTATCACATATTCTTTCAAACTCTTCATAACATTCAGGCATAATATCTTTTAATTTATCAATACTTTCAGGTGTTCTAATACCAGCAACAACATCTTCTCCTTGTGCATTAATTAAGAATTCCCCAAATAGTTTTTTCTCACCTGTAGCTGGGTTACGAGTAAAGCAAACTCCAGTACCAGAATTATCTCCTGTATTTCCATATACCATAGATTGAACATTAACAGCTGTACCCCATTCTTCAGGAATATCATTAAGCTTTCTATATGTCTTAGCTCTATCAGTATTCCAGCTTCTAAAAACAGCCTTAACAGCCTCAATTAATTGTTTTCTAGGATCTTCTGGAAACTCTTCACCAACAAGTCTTAAATATTCATTTTTATATCTTCTAATAATTTCTTCTAAATTTGAAGGAGAAAGTTCAGTATCAAGTTCTACTCCTACTTCCTTTTTATATTCATCAAAAAGTCCTTCAAAAGAGCCTTTAGGAAGTCCCATAACTACATCACTATACATTTGAATAAGTCTACGATAACTATCAAGAGCAAATCTTCTATTATTAGTCTTATTAGCTAAAGACTCACATACAACACTATTCATACCTAAATTAAGAATAGTATCCATCATACCAGGCATACTAGCTCTAGCACCACTTCTAACTGAAACTAGAAGAGGATTTTCTCTATCTCCAAACTTCTTACCAGTAATTTCTTCAAGTTCTGATAATTTTTCAAATATTTGACTTGTTACTTCATCACTAATAGTTAAATTATTTTTATAATAATCATTACATGCTTCGGTTGATACAGTAAAACCTTGTGGTACAGGAAGTCCTAAAGATGTCATTTCAGCAAGATTAGCACCCTTACCACCAAGTATTTCACGCATATCTTTATTTCCTTCTTTAAAAGAATAAACGTATTTCATATTTCACCCTTCCTATTCTATATAAGTATATCAGAGAAAAATAAAACTTTCTATACTTAGTTATAAAAATATATAAAATTTACAAAGAAAAAAGTCAATAACACTTATTGACTTTAAAAAACTAATTAATTTCAAAAGAATAAAAATTTGAAAATAATCAAGTATAATAATAATTATAATCATTATCACTACATTTTTTTATTTTCCTAATAAAGATTTATTAACAGTTATAACAGGTCTAATTCCTACACGNNTAAAGAGTATAATTAATAAATTCTTTAAAAACTCCCCAAATTGAATCCCAATTTTCATTTAACGGAGTTAAAGTCCAATAACCAAAATATTCATCGGTAGTAGTATGATTGGTATATACAACATCAGTTCCACCTGTATTTTGATATAACCAATTTAGTGAATTATTTTTTCCACCATTTTTATCAGTTAAATTTGATATAGATACATCATAAGAATAATTAACATTCTCATAATTTGATAAATAAGTTACTTTAGTAATTAGTTCACTATCAGCAGCAAATTCCTTAGCTAAATTAGAAATTTCTTCAACAGTAATCGCTCTTGTTCTAACAGGATTTTGACTTGAACCAACTACAATAGAACCAATATTACATACACCATTAACACATTTTAATAAACCATATCCATATGTATTACCACTAACATCATAGGAATAATTTAATGGCTCAACTCTTACCCAATTATTTGCATAATCTAAACTTGATTGAAACAATGAAACAGGTCCATCAACTAAATTACCAGTACTATTCCAATTTGCTATTCCAACTATGTTATGATCTAATAAAATTGTGGCATTTCCAGAGTCCTCACTAACAACATTCCATCTATAGCATGTTGAAGAATTATTATTTATTTTTGACAAATCAAAAGTTTGTCCATTACAAGGATTTGTAGTTACTGGATCAAAATAGACATAATCCCCTGGAACATATACTTCATTAGATACCTCATTATTATTATTTTTATTTTTCTGTCTATATTCTACTTCAAAATAAAAGTTAGTTGCTATATCTGATTCTTGTAAATCAGATGAATTTATATTTTCACTATAAGCTACTCTTACTTTATATGTCTTTGTTTGTCCATGGTTTAGTGAATCACCATTAGTAATAGAATCACCATTTTCATATGTTACAGAGTATTCTAAATATGAAGGAAGATTTCCTTCTATATCTTCTCCATCTTTATCATCAAATTTTGATATAACATTAAACACTTCAGCATCAATTGTTCCTTCATTAACTGCGTCAATTGTAAATTCATAAAAATCACCCGGCTCATTTAAAGTTACTGAATAAGTTGCTACTGTATTACTTTCTGATAATACTGGTTTTGTAGTAGTTACACTTCCTTCTGTTACAGTAGGATTAGCCCAATGAATAATCCATGTAGCATTTTTTACTCCTGATATACCATTTATTTTTAAATTACTAGCTAGTGCTGCATAACCAATACATATTCCTAGAACTAATAAAAGTAATAAGTATAGTTTTTTATTTTTATTCTTCTTTCTCATATACCCACTCTCCTAGTATAAGTTTAACATATTTTAAAAAAATAGAAAGAAAAAAAAGATATAAAATAATTTTTTACATCTTTTTTACATTTGAATATTTAATTCATTTTTAATAAGTTTCATTTCTTTTTTTAGTTTTACTTTTCTAAAAGAAAATCCCTTAGGAAGAAGTTCAAGTATAATTTCACGAGACTTAAGTTCTCTTTTATAATAATATATAAAATTATCATCTTTCTTAGCAAGTAGTACTGGTCCAAAAAATAATTCTCTTTTTGAATACTTTTTCTTACCCTTTTTAAATTTAATTATTTGATATAAAAACTTTGAATCTTTAACAAGAACTTCATCTTCTATATAGTAGCCAACTTTAGTTAAGTATTCTTTTACATCTATTTGATAGTTATTAGGAGATAGAATTAGTGTATCTATTGTTTTTAAACATTCTGGATGAGCTTTAAATATTCCTATCATATTTCTTCCACCCATACCTGAAATAACAACAGTATCAATATCATCAGTATAAATATCTAATCCAGAACCAAGTCTAAGTTCTATTTTCTTACTTAATTTATGTTGATTAATATTATTCTTTGCTTGTGTAAGTGGTCCTTCTTTATTATCACTTGCTACTATTTTTTTAAAATTTCTAGTTTTATCTTGAGCAAGATAAATATCTAAGAAAGCATGATCACAACCTATATCTAAAAAGGAAGAATTATTATCAACTAATCTTCCTACTTCTTTTAATCTTTTATTTACTATCATATTAATCTATCATGAAATCCTTTAATTTTCTTGAACGAGATGGATGACGAAGTTTACGAAGTGCTTTTGCTTCTATTTGACGAATTCTTTCTCTTGTAACTCCAAATATTTGACCTACTTCTTCAAGTGTTCTACATTGTCCATCATCAAGTCCAAATCTTAATCTTAGTACTTTCTCTTCTCTATCAGTAAGAGTTAAAAGTACTCCATCAAGTTCTTCTTTAAGCATTTCTTGAGTAGTATATTCTTCTGGTCCTAAAGCTCTTTCATCTGGTAAGAAATCGCCTAAATGAGAATCTTCTTCTTCACCGATAGGAGTCTCAAGTGAAACTGGATCTTGACTAATTTTATAAACTTCACGAACTTTTTCAACTGGTATATTTAATTTTTCAGCAAGTTCATCATCAGTTGGTTCACGATTTAACTCTTGTGTTAATTGTCTTTGAATACGTGAAAGTTTATTAATTGTTTCAACCATATGAACAGGTACTCTTATAGTTCTAGCTTGATCAGCTATAGCACGGGTAATAGCTTGTCTAATCCACCAAGTTGCATATGTAGAAAATTTATATCCTTTAGATGGATCAAACTTATCTACTGCTTTCATTAAACCTATATTTCCTTCTTGAATTAAATCAAGGAAAGCCATACCACGTCCAACATACCTCTTAGCAATACTAACAACTAAACGAAGATTTGATTCAGCAAGCATCTTTTTAGCTTCTTCATCACCTTCAATAGCACGATTAGCATATTCAAATTCTTCATCTGTAGTAAGTAAGTTAATACGTCCAATTTCTTTTAAATACATTCTAACTGGATCATTTATTCTTACATCTTTTGATAGAGTAAGCTCTTCAACTTCAAAGTCTACTCCACCATTTTGAGAATCATCTTGTCCTTGATCACCTTCAGCAACTACTTCAATACCCATTTCTACTAAAGTATTATATAAGTCATCAAGTACATCACTATCTATATCTAAACCTTTTAACTCATCAGCTAATTGTTCATAAGTTATAAAACCTTGTTTCTTTCCTAATTCAACTAGTTCTTCTTTTCTTTTGTCCATTGTTTTTATTTCATCAACCATTTTACACTTCTCCTATTCTGAGTTTTCTTATCTCATCAGCAAGTCTAGCCTGCTCTAAAGGATCTACCTCACTAGCCATTTTTTCTTGTAGTCTTTTTATTTGTTTCTCTTTACTATATTCCCTTATTACTCCAAAATATAGAAACAAAGTATCTTTATCTACTTCTTCATTATATCCACCATTTAAAATGCTATTAAGTTTAGGTAAAAGTTCCTTTTTTTCTTGCATATAAGTATAAAAATCAGCAATACTTATACTTCCATAAGATTTATAATAATATATTATTTCTTGTACTAAAATCCTAAACGTCTCATCTGGTAATAGAAGTCTTTCTCTTTCTACTTCTGAAATTACCCATTCATTAGTAAGCATAAAATATATTACTTGTTCTATTGCTTGATTATACTTATTCTTTCGAGTTGTAGGAGTAGGTTCAATTTTAACTTCTTTCTTTACTTGAATATCACTTTTCTTTTTAAGTTCTTGAAACCTTTTTCCGAGGGTATTATACTCCAAATCAAACTCTTTTGCAAGTTTTTTTAATATTATTTCAATTCTTATTTCATCATCTATATCAGAAATCTCTTCAATTACTTTATTTATATAGTTAGCTTTTTCTATATCACTATTAAAGTTAACATTTTCTCTCATAGCATTTATTTTAAAATCATTATAGTTAACAGCATTCTCTATATAACTTAGAAATCTATCTTTTCCTTCTTTTAAAATAAATGAATCAGGATCATCATTATTAGGAAGACTAACTACTTTTACTTCAATTCCTTCTTTTAAGAATTCTTCACCAATTTTATAACTAGCGTTTTGTCCAGGTTTATCTCCATCTAAACAAAGTATTATATTATTGGAAAGTCTTTTAATAAGTTTCATTTGCTCTTTTGTTAAAGCAGTTCCCATTAAAGCAATTGTATTATCAAGTCCAATTGTACTAGCCCTAATAACATCCATAAACCCTTCCATAATAATTAAATATTTCTTATTTCTAACTTCTTCTTTTGCTATGTGATAATTGTATAGTTGTTCTCCTTTTACAAATATAGGAGTCTCTTTAGTATTTATATACTTACTTTCATCACGACTATCATATATTCTTCCAGAAAATCCAACTACTTTACCACTTATATCAAAAAGTGGAAACATTATTCTATCTTTATAAATATCATAATTATTATTAGAAAGACCAATTTTATTTAAATCTTCTACATTATAATTTTTCTTTACTAATAATTCGGTTAAATCATTATTATTAGGAAGTGAAAGACCAATAGAAAATTTCTTTATTGTATCCTTATCTATACCTCTATTTTCTAAATAACTTCTAGCTTTACTACCAAAACTAGAAAGTAAATTATTTTGATAATACTTAACTGAAAAATCGTATATCTCATAAAATTTACTATATTTATTGTCTTTAGTTTTAACAGAAACACCTTTAGTATCAACACCAACTCTATCTCCTAAATATTTAAGTGCTTCATTAAAACTCATCTTGTCATAATCCATTAAAAATGTAAAAACATTACCAGTATGATGACAAGTAAAACAAGTAAAAATTTGTTTTTCACGTGAAACAGACATTGAAGGATTAGTATCATCATGAAATGGGCACACACCAAAAAAGTTCTTACCTCTTTTAACTAGAGGAATTCTTTCACCAATAATATCTACTATATCAGTTTTACTTCGTATTAAATTACTAAGTGTTCCTCCATTCATGAAATCAACCTCCGAACAATAAATATTATATTGCAAATATACTATTTTTTCAATTATTTTAAACTTTTAAAATTACCAAATGTACTTTTTATCTCATTAGATATATTTTTTACGTCATCTATGCCAAGAAGTGAATTATAAATAACACTGTTTAACACTTTATCATATATAGAGTATTTAGTATTACTTAAAGCATCTAAATTTCTTAATACTTTATTTCTAGATATTATAACACCATCAAAGTCATAAACATTATCAGTTCTATATTTAGAATCAAGTTTTAAAACTATATCACTATTTAAAGTTTTCTCAGAAATAGTAATTCTAAGTGAATTATCTAAATAATTTTTTATTTCTTCATTTTGAAAAAGATATGTTTTACTAGAACAAGCATCATCAAGTTGTCTATCAGAAACAAAGAAAGTTCCTTCATTAAGTATATCTTCATCTACAGAACTACTTTCAACTAAATCAGAATTAACCAAGTTATTAATATGAAGTCTTTTAGGAATAATATCTCCTCTTGATAAAAGATTAAGATTATTAACTATATACTCGGAATAACCTTCTTCAATAAATAAATCAACATTATCAAAGTTTAATGAATCAACAAGTAATAATATATTATTACTATCAAGCTTTAAATTATATATTTTAGCTAAGTTAAAAATCTCCTTTAAAAAGTTATTATTTATAAGTAATAATTCATAATAAGAACCAACTAAGTCTACTATATTTATATTAAATCTTTCTAAAAGTTTTATATTATTAGAATAATTTAGAAACTCTTCGTCTTCAATTAATATTCTTATATTTTTATTAATAAAATTAACATTAATATAATTTTTAGAAATAAAAGGTTTTATTCTCTCTACATTAATTAATACATTATTTTTTATAATGTATAATAAATTTTGATTTGAAATAGTAATACTCAATTTTGATAATTTATCTAAGTTTTCTCTTAAAATATTAGTATCAATATTATCAATATCATCTTCTAAATCAGGTGCTATTTCATCAAAATTATAATGATAATTATATAGTATATAAATTATTTGTTCTTTCTTTCCAAAACTATCTTCTAATTTAGAAACAAGTTTTGAATTAGATATAGCAAGTGATGAAAGTATTTTAAAAGATTCTTCAGAATCATCTAAAATATTTTTTAAGTCTTTGCTTGAAATTACTTCTTTATCTTTTTTGTTATATAATTCTCTTAACTTTTGTGCTTTTGCAATTAGTTTATTATTTTCTTTTCTTACACTTCTAAGTTCTTTTCTATATTTTTCAGTTGCATCAAAAAGAAAAGTATACAATGCATCAAAATTAACAAGTGTAAAGAAAACTCTAGTTTTTTCATCTTCAATAAATTCTTGTATTAAATCAGCAGCTTTTTCATTTCTTAATGATTCTACTTCATCTGGAATATCATAATCACTATAATCAAATTTTAAAACATCAAAATAGTTATAAGCAGTATAAAATAAAAGAACAAAATCTGGAATTTCAGCTACTTTTTTTAGTAATTTAAGATAATCTTCATCATATATATACTCAAATGTTTTTTCTAGTTCACGTAACTGTTTCTTTTCAGCTCTATTAGTTATATTTTTTTTATCTCCCTGAATAAGAAGTGAAAGAGCAATAAGTAATTCAAATTTAGTAGCTTTTGCCTTTAAATTTTTCCCATCATGCATTAAAAAACTAACAACTTCAGTTACCTCTTCATGCTCTTCTTTAGAATCATAAAATCTTGCACATAATACAAATAATTTTATTAAATCATCACGTGTAACATTATAAAGTTTTTGGATAGCAAGATCTCCTCTATTTTTACAAAAACAATCAAGAGCATCGACTATATTTTTAAGTTTTTGAGTCATAAAATCAAAATTATCTAAATAATATTCATTATTCTCAATTGTCTGATCTATCTCATTTAATATCTCATCCATTGTTATCCCCCTCTTTATTTTCTTTTACTAAAGTTTTATTTTTTTGAACAACTTTATATATAGACTCATCTATTTCACTTTGTTTAGAAAGGAATTCTTCTTCGCATAATACTTTTTTTAATTTATTTTTCATTCTTCTATATTTATGTATTCTATTTGAAAGTTCCATTCTATATCTCTTTTCATTGTCCGCCTTTTTAGTAAATGCAAAAATAATTACACAATCTTTTGGAGTTAAGAAATGGAAAACTACTCTTTGTTGACCACATCTTAATTCGTAAAAATCTGAGAAATGGTTGCTAAATCTCTTTATTCCTCTAAATTCCTGAGCTTTTATTGAATCAATCATAGAAATTAAAATATCTTGTCTTTTATTTTTAGACAAATCTTTTATAAGTGGAGATGAATTATTTTCTTCACTAAAAAACAAGTTATTAGGAAGATAATACACTGAGAAATCACTTTGAACTTCTATCTCTACATCTTCATCTTCATAAGAAGAATAATCTATAAGAAGTTCAAGTACATTTTCAAGTTTATCTTTTTCATCAGCAAAAACATCTAAATCTTCACTTAATTCAAGTAGTTTATATTCTTCAAGTTCTCTATGTATAGCAAGTATTAGTTGTTTAATTTTTTTATCTTCATCAACCAAACCATTTTTAGGAAGAAGTCCTAAGTTTCTAATATCATCTATTGTTGTAACATGAAATAAACCAGATAAGTTAGGTGATTTTAAATCAAAATTTTTCTTTTTAAAACATCTATCAATATCTTTAGGAGCATCTTTATCTTCATATTTATTTTTAATAGAAAGTGTCCCTTCTCCACTAAGTCTTTTAATAATTTCACTATTATTTCTATGATGATTAATATCAATAAGTTTTAAAAGAACTTCTCTTTTCTCTTCAAAACTAAGTTCAATATAATTACTACTATATAATACTCTATAAATATCACTATTAAAGCCATAATCATCTAAAAAATCTGAAAGATCAATGTTGTTGTCCATATTTAAATTCCCCCTTTATTTGCTAGGATATTATAACATTTTTTTAAAATTTGGTCAATAAAAAATAATAAGTTCAAAACTTATTATTTAATTTTTTTATTAATTTTTTTAAGCTCATCAAATTTTTCAAGGAAAACATCGAGATCTTTATCTTCTATAAAACTCTTTTCAAACACAGATGAATGATTATTACCATGGTAATCAGATCCTCCAGTAACAATTAGTTTATGTTTTTTTGCTACTTTTCTTAACATATTACTATACTCATCATCTTGATCAGGATGATATACTTCTATAGCATCAAATCCATAATCAAGTATTTCTTCAAAATCAAATCCCTTAATTTGAATAGGATGAGCAAGTGAAACAATTGCTCCATTATCTTTTAAAAATTTAACTCCATCTTCCGTTTCTATTTTTCCGACAGATACATAACTTTTAGAATCATTACCTATATATTTATCAAATACTTCACTAGAAGTTATACCAAATTTTTCAGAAATAACTTTAGCTATATGAGGTCTACCAATAGAACCACTTGCAAGCTTTGAAACTTCTTCAAAAGTAATATCAATATTTTCATATTTTCTCAAATTATAAATCATTTTCTTACATCTATCAATTCTTTCTTTTCTCATATTCTGAAAGAATTTTATAACATTTTCATTTACCGTTGGAAAATAACCTAAAACATGCACATTTTTATTCTTATGTACTGTAGACATTTCTACACCAATAATAAATCTAACCGGCGTATCTAGTTCTAAAATATCATAATATCCATCTAAAGTATCATGATCAGTTATAGCAACAACATCAAAATTATTTTTAATTGCTAAATCATTTATTTCTTTAATAGTCTTAGTACCATCAGAATGAATCGTATGATTATGAAGTGTAGCTTTCATAAAACCTCCTATATTAAGTTATCTCTTAAAAATGTTCCTACTCTTTGATTAATATATATATCAACAACCCCACGATTAACTACTTTAACAAATCCAAGACCTTTAATAACTATATCTTGATTAAATGGTAATTGATATGTTCTTTTAGACATATTTTTAAGTTCGTCATGCCTTGAAGAAATAATTCTTTTAACTTTAATATTATTAGACATATAAAGAGTAAAACTATTTTTTTCTCCATCAACATAATCAATTCTTAAAAAATCACCTATTATTAATGATTGACCACTTCTAAGTTGATATGTCTTTGGTTTTATTTCTTTTTTAGGAAGAATATTCTTTAAATTATCTTCAGAAACATAATTTGTTAAAGCCTCTTCATCAATAAGTCCAGGTGTATCTATTATTGTTAAATAATCATTAATTTCTATATTTACAAGATTAAGTGTTGTAGAAGGAAGTGGCGAAATAGTTAATTCTTGTTCACTTTCAGAATAATTTTTAATAATTCTATTAATTAAACTACTCTTTCCAGCATTGGTATGACCACATACATATACATTACGAGTAACTTGGAAGAATTTTATTCTTCTTAAAAGTAAATCTAAATTAATATTCTTTTCACTACTAACTATAACAATATCAACAAAGAAATCGTATTTATCTTTAAAGTACTTAATTATCTTTTCGTCCTTAACAGACTTAGGAATTACATCTCTCTTATTTAAAACAAGAAGAATTTTATTAGGTAAAAACTTTCTAATATCAAATAAATCTTGTTCAATATTTAATAAATCTGTAACATAAATAACTAAATCTTTAGTTTTACCTACTGTATTTAATATTTCTTGATATTCTTCGTTTGTCTTAGTAGTAGCTTGATATTCACCATAATTTTTTAATCTAAAACATCTTTGACATAAATCATTTTCTAGATTAACAGTATATCCTTCCAAGAGCACATTTTCATCTTGGAGCACTACTCCACATCCTTGACACTTTTTCTCATTCATAATATTTACCTCTTTCAAACAAATTCTTTTCTTTGTATTTTTTAAATTTTTTATTTTCTCTAATTCTATTATATTTAGTAATCCATAAATCTTTCTCAGCCATTGGATCAACTAAAATAGTTTTAATTCCAAATCTTGTACCAGCATATATATCAGTAACAAGTTGATCACCAATAATAGCCATTTCTTCTTTTTTATAATTAGTTAGCTTAACTATCTTTCTAAGTCCTCTAGTAAATGGTTTTAATGCAAAAGCTTGTGACCTACATCCAAGTTCTTTAGCAAACTTAGAAACCCTCTTACCTCTATGATTGTTACTTAAAATGAAAACATCAAAATCTTTATTAATTTTTTTAAATAACTCTAAAACTTCCTTACTAGGAACTTTATCATCTATAAGTGCTATTGTATTATCTAAATCAAATACTAAACACTTAATATTTTCTTTTGATAGTTTTTCATATGGTATATCAAAAATAGTTTTTTTATACATTTTTGGTACATACTTCATAAAATCACCAGTTATATTATAACGTAATATGTTTAAAAAATAAACTAAGTTAGCCCTCTTTAAACATATGTTTACACTAATTTATAGTAAAAAACCATAAATTTAAAACATAGTATAACACAAAAGAGTAGATTTTGCATCTACTCTAATTATTTACTCTTTGAGTTACCATTTCAGTATCTTCTGTTATTTTTTCAAAACGATAACCATTTTGTTTACCATATTTAATTATATCTCTTAAAGCATCTCTAGTATATGGCTTAATATCATGCATAAGAACCATATTAACCCTATCATGTCTTAAATTATTAACTACATTATTGTATATATCACTAGCAGCAGGAGTCCCTCCAGCAGCATCACCACTAGATACATTCCAATCATAGTACTTGAAACCACGATTTAATGTTTCTTTTGTAATTCTTGACATTATACCAACTGAATATCTACGACTTATAGTATTACTACTTCCTCCAGGGAAACGAATTATTTTACTTTCATAACCAGTAATTCTTTTTACCCTATCCTGTACACTATATAAATCTTGGAAATATGCTTCATCTGACGCATAAACAGTAGCGTAATCATGAGAAGCAGTATGAAGAGCAACAGTATGTCCTTCATCAAATTCTCTTTTAATAAGTGAATCATCACCTTTATTTGTAACAAAGAATGTAGCCTTAACTCCTTCTTCTTTTAATATATCAAGTATTACATTAGTAGTACCCATATTAGGTCCATCATCAAAAGTTAAATAAATAATACCATTAGAAACAATAACTTTTCTCTTAACTTCACTTTTGTTATTGTTACTATCCAGAGCAGTATAAACAAGTTCATAAGATCCTTGATTATTTACATTTACTTCACCTGATCTTTTTACTTTACTTGTTATATCACCATCACAGTTATCACTCGCAGTATATCCAGGATCATCGAAACTTCCACCAACACTAACATATACTTCTTCTCCTCCATTTAATTTAATTTCTGGAGCAGCTTTATCCTCATAAATAAGTTTTCTAGTAACAGATGCTGTATTTTTAGAAGAATCAGATACAGTATATACAACTGAATCATCTTTTTGTTCAGTTTTAATTTTATTTGTTATATCCTTATCATAGTTATCATATGCCTTAGCACCTTCATCTTTATATTTAGTATTAGGACATACATAAGTTTCTTTTTCACCATTCAAAGTTATAGCAGGTTTAGAAGTATCACGAACCTTAACAATTCTTTCTTCAGTAAACTTAATACCACCTACAGAAACTATATATTTAATCTTATAGTCTCCTAACTTATTATAATCAACTTTACCCTCTACTTTAACATCTTCAGTTAAATCCTTACCTAATATTTTGGCAGAATAACCCTTTTCTACATATTTCTCCTTATAGTTTATTATTTCTTGACTCTTACCCTTTAAAACTATTCTAGGAAGAAATATAGAATAAATAATTACAAGCACTGCCAAAATCGTACATAAAATTGTACTACACTTTCTTAAAACTCTCACTACTTACCACCTAACTATATTGTACATTCATATTTTTAACTTGTAAATAATGAAATATACAAAAAAAGCAAAATCTAAATTAGACATTGCTTTTTTTCATTTATAATTAGTCTTTTTTAACTTCTTTTTTCTCTTTCTTTTCTTTAGGTTTTGGAAGACAATCTTTTCTAGAGAAGTTTTGACGACCCTTTTTATCTGGTCCAAGTGCCTTAACCATTATTTCATCACCTAGATTTACTACATCTCCAGCCTTATCTACTCTTTCATGAGAAAGTTGTGACACGTGAACAAGTCCTTCACATCCTGGCCAAATTTCAACGAAGCATCCGAAATCTTCTATTTTAACAACTTTAGCCATGTATTCTTTTCCAACTTCTACTTCACGAGTAATATCTTCAATCATCTTACGAGTTTTAGCTATTATGTCTTTATCAGTATGATAAATAATTACTCTACCGTCATCTTCAAGATCAACTTTAACAGCATTAACATCGTTTACTTCTGTAACATTAGAAGCTTCGCAAATAATCTTAGTGATCATTTCTCCACCACGTCCGATTACATCTTTAATCTTAGCCGGGTTAATAGTAAATGTTTCCATCTTAGGAGCATATTTTGAAACTTCTTTACGAGGTTCTTCAATTTGTTTATGAATTACATCAAGTATTTCAAGACGAGCCTTTTTAGCTTGAGCTAAAGCTTCTTTTAATATCTTTTCAGTAACTCCTTTAATTTTAATATCCATTTGAAGTGCACAAATACCATCTTTAGTACCAGCAACTTTAAAATCCATATCTCCTAAATGATCTTCCATACCTTGAATATCAGTTAAAATTGTATAGTCTTTACCAGCTGTAATTAATCCCATAGCTATACCAGCAACTGGTGCTTTAATTGGAACTCCAGCAGCCATAAGTGACATACATCCAGCACAAATACTAGCTTGTGATGATGAACCATTTGACTCTAATATTTCAGACACAACACGAATTGTAT
This sequence comes from Caryophanales bacterium UBA7476, assembly GCA_002477275.1. Lineage (GTDB taxonomy): Bacteria > Bacillota_I > Bacilli_A > RF39 > UBA660 > CAG-417. Next base: position 6,379 of record DLOU01000008.1, on the reverse strand, counting down.
ATGGGAATTCTTCTTCACTAGGAATAACTTGAGCAAGTGCTTTTTCTCCAAGTGCTCCATGACCAATTTCTCTTCTGCCTGGTGCCCCATATCTACCTGTTTCTCCCACAGAGAATTGAGGAAAGTTATAGTGAAGCATAAATCTCTTTTGATTTTCAAGTCCAAGTCCATCAAGTATTTGATGTTCACCAAGTGCACCAAGTGTTGTAACTGAAAGTGCCTGAGTTTCACCTCTTGTAAATAATGCTGAACCATGAGTTCTAGGAAGTAAATCAATACCAGTAGAAAGTGGTCTAATTTCATCCATCTTTCTTCCATCAGCACGAATATGTTCTTTAACAACTATATTTCTAAATAATCTATATTCTAAGTCACCTAATACTAATTTAACTTTAGTCTTTAAGAACTCTAATTCTTCAGCATCTAAATCACTGTTTTCTTCTTCATACTTTTGAACAATTTCTTCTTTAATAGAATCAACTTCTTCATGCATCTTAAGTTTTTCTTTAATTCTTAATGCTTTGTCTAATCTCTTTTCAGCAAGTTCTTCTACTTCATTTCTTAATTCATCACTAATTTCAAGATGTTCATATTCCATCTTTTCTTCACCAATAGCATCTATTATCTCATTTTGGAATTCAACAAGTTCACGAATTGCTTCATGACCTTTCATTAAACCTTCTAGCATTACTTTTTCTGATGCTTCATGAGCACTTGATTCAACCATGTTAATAGCGTCCAATGTACCTGCAACTGTTAAATCAATTAATGAATTTTCAAGTTCTTCATGTGTAGGATTAATAACATATTCTTTATCTACATAACCAACTTTAACTCCAGCAACTGGTCCATTAAATGGAATCTTACTAATACATGTAGCAATACTTGATCCAAATAGTGCAGCAAGTTCTGGTGAACAATCTGGTTCAACACTTAAAACTGTATTAATAATTTGAACTTCGTTTTTAAAATCTTCTGGGAATAATGGTCTCATAGGTCTATCTATCATTCTAGCAGCAAGTGTTGCACTATCAGTAGGTCTACCTTCTCTTTTAATAAAACCACCAGGAATTTTTCCAACTGAATATAATTTTTCTTGATAATTTACTGTAAGTGGAAAGAAATCTGATAATAAGTTAACATTTTTATTTAACACCACCGCAGTAAGTACTACAGTATCACCATATCTAACAAGAACACTACCTGTTGCTTGTTTAGCAAGTTCTCCATGTTCTATTATTAAATCTTTTCCATAAAATTTCTTTTTAAATACTCTTTTCATTACTTCTCCTTCTAATAAAAAGAGACACGAAAAACAGTGTCTACTTTCTTAATCCTAATTTGTTAATTAGTGTACGGTATCTACTGATATCAGTCTTAGCAAGGTATTGTAACATACTTCTTCTTTGACCAATCTTCTTAAGTAGACCACGACGTGAATGGTAATCATGTGTATGAACTTTTAAATGTTCAGTTAAATCATTAATTTCTTTTGTAAGAATAGCGATTTGTACTTCACATGATCCTGTATCTTTTTCATCTCTTCTATATTCTTCGATGATTGATTTCTTTATTTCTTTTGATAAAGCCATTTCTAAAACCTTCCTTTCTATATAATTCACTAAAACTGGGTAAGAGGTCGGAAATTCCTCAAACTAAGAATTAGTAGTAACATTAATATACTAGAAATAATTAAAAAAATCAAGTAATTTATAACATTTAAACATAAATTTTATTTTTAATTGAACTACTATCTCTAACAATATCTTCTATACTAACTAGTTCATAATTCTCTTTAAAATATGAAACATAACACTTTATATCATTCTTTCCACCAAATTCTAAGTATTTGTTAACAAGTTCAATACTTTTAGGATCATCAGAATCAAAACCATAAATCATAGGTATATCAATATTTCTATTAAATTCTTTAGCAAAAAGTAAACCACGTCTAGCTCCTATTCTATTTCCACCACGTTCTATTATTCTAAGCATAACTAAATCAAGTACTTTATTTCTCATTTTAGTCCATAATTCAAAATTTTCAATACTATCAAAAAGCTCTTTATTTTCATTATCAAATTCTATATATTTTTTTATATCACAAGCTACTTTTGTTATATGTTTTCCAACCATTTCACAACAATTAGTCCTAGTTCCAGATGAATTAAAGAAAACACTTGAAATAATACCATTAGGTTCTAAATATAGATATCCAGCATGAAAAGGAACTGTTCTTCTATATACAGGATTCTTAATTAGTGATCTTTCTCTATCTGACAAAAGACTTAGAAATTTGTTAAACGAGAAAAACTCACTCCAATCTTCATCTTGATTATTATCAAACCTATAATCAGAAGAAAAAGAAGAATATGGAATTATTTCATTAATTTTATCATCAGTATATCTAAGTTCATACCAAACAGCTACTTTTTCTACTAAGTTATTAATCATATCTATATTTTCAAAGCAATTAATAATTCTATCTTTTTCATCACTTAAAGTAACAACATTATTTCTTTTTTTATTTATCAATTTTTCTATTCCTTTAAATACTTTAACCATAAAATGCCTCTTTTCAAAGTAACACTATAATAACACATATTAAAAGAAAAAAAACTATTAAATAGTTTTTATTCTTATTTTCTACTTTATTTTACTTTTTCTAATTTTCTTTTCTAATCTAAGCTTTTTAGCATCTTCTTTTCTTATCAGATCATAGTCAACTCTACTTGCAAGTAAATCTACAAGTCTTTTTGCAAGTTCTTTTTCTTCTTCTGTATAACGCCTTGTCTTAAAGGTATCACTCACTTTTACAAAATTTATATTCCTATAATCTCCCATACTCATAAAATAATTTTCATAACAATCAAGGTCTGGATTTCCACCTGATTTTAAATATAGATTAACAAAATGATTTAAATATGGATCAGAAAAGTCTAAACCATAAGACATAGGTACATCTATATTTCTACCAAATTCTTTTGCAAATAAAAATCCTCTTTTTGGTCCTACTCTATTTCCGCCACGTTCTATTATTCTATACATTACTGCATCAAGCATTTTATCTTTTAATTGTTTTTGTAACTCATACTTTTCAACTGCTTTTACAAAAGAGTTTTTTGTTGTAATTGTTACACCATTAGCATTAAGTAAATTAATAACATCTATAATATGCATACCAACAAGTTTTCTATCAGAAATATTATTACAAATATATTTCATATTAGAAGATTCAACTACTCTTCCCTTTTTACTTAGTTTAACATATGCATTAATATTTGCTTTATCATCATACATATTTCCATTTTCCCATTTTAACACATAAGGATATTCAGGTGCATCAAAATATGCATATTCATGACCAGGTAGTGATTTAATAAATGAATGAGCATTATACAAAGATGGCCAATCTAAACCTTTTAAACTCTTTTTACTCATATTTTCTTTAGCATATTCATTATTTTCAAACATATTGCAATTATAAGTAGTTACTGAATCCTCATTATCTATTTGTTTAAACCCTAATTCATAATCCAAATCATAATCATGATATCTAAGTTCATACCATACAGCAACTTTCTCTATAAAGTTTCTAAAACGTTCAGGTTCATAATACATTGCAAGATCAGAAAAGCTTTCAATTTTACTAGCATTCCTTTTATACCAATTAATAATATTATCAACTCTTTTATTTAAAGAAATGGAGTTATCTTCCTTTGCATCTTTAATTCTAGAGATAGTTCTAAGAAGTTCATTATAATCTTCATCTGCTGAATTAGTTCCATCAAAAAATTTGTCATATGATTCTTGCCCAAATAATTGCTTAAATTCTTCTTCATCTGCTCCTTCAATTCCAGTCATTTTCCTTAATAATGATTTAATAATTTTTCCCATAATTTGCTCCTTTTCATTGATTATTATATATAGTATAACACATAATTAAAAACATTTTACATTATCTACAATAGTAACACCAGGCATTACTTTAATATATTGTTTATTAAGTGGTGTTGACATAAAATCATAATGTTCAGCTTCCTTAAAATCAGAAAATTTAATTCCAAAATCTTCAAGTAATAAATCATGAAATCTTTGTGTTACCTCTATTTGTCTTTTTTGTTTATCAGTAAGTTCTCCCCTAGAATCTAATTTTTCAAATAATCTTTCATATTTATTTATTTTAGATTGATGATCAATACTCCACTGAGCATAAGGTCCACCAATTATTCCCTTACGTGGTACGCCAAATGGATTTTTTTCATTATATAAATGATCTAAAATATCTAGTACTCTATCAATATCTTCCTTTATACTTTCTATATTATCCTCATATTTAAATAAAGAAATTTCACCTATATTTAAACTTCTAAAACCATTTGGAACATTATCACGAGGACTACTATAATTAAAATTAAATACGTTATTACCATCAACTTTAAAAGATAAACCTTCTATGCCATTTTCATTACCCATATATTTTATATCATAATCTGAAACATATAATTTAAATAAGTTTAAAGCTCTATTATATACATTATAAATAAATGCATCTCTATATAAATCAAGATCAGATAAAACTTTTCTATCGTCTTCAGCTAATAAATCTCTAATAACTGAATAATCTAGTTCAATTAATCCTTCAAAGTATTCAATCATAGATTTTGAAAGAATATATCTATATTGTTTTAATTCTTCAAGCATCTCTTCTTTAGATTTTACTTTATTCCATTTTTCAAATGAACCTCTAAGTGTACCTACTTTCATAAAAACCTCCAAAAGTAAAATTATAATAACATATTTTAGTAAATAAAAATAGATTATTTACAAAAAAAATAAACTAAGTTAAACTAAAAAATCAAACAGGAGAAAAATATGAATAATTTTATAGATAATCTTATTAGTACTTATGAAATAGATAATGAAGAAGAATTACAAAATCTAGTTTTTATCTGTATAACAATATATTATTATGCTGATATAGAGCTTGTAATATTAAAAAGAAATATTGAACAAAAGACAAAAGAAGAAGTATCAGATAATGATATTTTTGATTTAATTAGTTTAATGACTCCAAAGAAAAAAGATAAATATACTTCGTTTAAAACAAACATATTAACTACAGATGATAGAAGAAGAATATATAACAATATTAGCATACTAAAAAAATTATTTGAAAATGGTCTAATTAATGATGAAATGATTCCAGGAATAAAAGATGGTATAGATAAATTAAAAGAATTAGACTATAGCTTAATATCAAATAAAGAAGTAGCAATAGAAAATATAAAAGAGCAAAAACAATTAATTGATTTAGGTATAGAAACTTATTTAAAAAATAACATTGATAAAATAATAAAGAAAAAAACATATAAAAAAATATAGACAAGAAACAAAAAATATATATAATAATTTAAAACGGAGGAAATAGTAATGGAAAAAAGTATCTATGAAAAAGAAAAGGAAATAAGAGAAAAAGCAATTAAGTATTTTAAAGATTTTTTTGAAGAAAATGGCAATATTAAAAGTAATGTAACAATTGATGATTTATATAAAAAATACCTATATTATTGTGAAGAATATTTTACAAAAAATGATGATGATTCAAATAAAATAAAAATAGATATAAAAGCAGGTTATGACTATGTATTTTACATTATAGAGGGCGCTTTAAATTATACAGATCCTAAAGAAATAACTGCTAAACTATTAGATTCATATAGTGGTTTAGTAAGAAGAATTGGAGAATATAGATTCAAGAAAACAAAAGAAGGATCATATGGAGAAAATCAGAATAATGCAAATGATAATATTTTAATGAATATTTCGAATTTAAAACAAGTTGTATACGGAACAATTAACACTATTAATATAATGCTAGAAAACTTTAATAAAGATAATCTAAATGTATTTGGTATTGAAACTTTAAGAACTCTTAATGAACTAAGAGATAGATTAATATCACACTCAATAGAATTAGATAAAGCAAAAAATAATTATTATAAAGCATTAACGGAAAAATATTTATCTAATGAAACATCTTTTACTGCAGTTGGAAATGCAAAAAAAATATGGAAGCAAAAGAAAAATGAAGCTTGTGCAGAACTATTAAGCTTTGTAAAAGTTTTAAATAGTACAAATAAAAGTATGGCAGAATATTATGGTTCTTTAAAAGATGAAAAAGAAAGTATAGATATATATTCATGGAGTATGGTTTCTGAGTTATATATAGAATCAATGAAAGAAATACGAAAAAGTAAAGAATATTATTCATTCCTATCAGAAACTGAAAAAGAGAATTTAAACAAAGAAAACAAAATTAAGAAATTAAGAAGAAAAAAATAAAGAGTTTAACTCTTTATTTCAGACTGTTGACAAA
>DLOU01000023.1 GCA_002477275.1 Caryophanales bacterium UBA7476 | reverse complement strand
TTCACGAACTATTAAAGCTATGTAGTATATAAGAGTAGGAGGTGAGAAAATGAAGAAATCAAACAAAAAATTATTAGTTTTAGCTATTCTTTTATTAGTTGTTTGTGCTGGAGTTGGAACATTTGCTATTTATAGATCAACTTCTTCTGGTACTACTACTGCAACAACAGCACAATGGGCTGTTAAAGTTAATGGTACAAATATGGAAACTGGTTCATTTACTTTTGGTGCTAGTGATATTACTTGGACAACTAATACATCAAAAGTTTCTGGAAAAATTGCTCCAGGGTCAACAGGAACAATTACATTAGAAATTGATGCTACTGGTTTAGAAGTAGATGTTGATTATACTGCTGCGATTGAGTCAGTTAAAATAGATGGAACTACAGTATCAAATTCTGCTTTCACTGTAACACCAGCAACAACAACTGATGGAGCAGGAACTATTGCTTATAATGCAACTTCAATGAAAAAAACAATTACATTAAATGTAGTTTGGACAGGTGCTGATTCTGATACAACTGAAAAAGATACAGCAGATAAAGCTATGGCAGGAAAAGATATAGAAATTAAGTTAAACGTAACTGCTAAACAACATTTAGGAGCATAATAGATAAAGAATAATATTAACTTATTATTCTTCTTTCCTTTAAAGCTTATTAAAATCTAATAAGCTTTAAAGGGGAGTTAGAGGAGTAAAATATGGAAAAAGAAAATAAGATAAATGTAAAGGATTTAATAATAAAAATAGTATTAATAATAGTAATTATTATACTATTAATACATAATTGTGTTTTACTAAAAGGATTAAGAGAAAAAGATAATAAAAAGACACCTACTGGTAATGTAGATATATTTGAAATAGATTGTACTAATAAAGATACTTGTGATAAGAAAACAAGCGATGATGATAGTGCTAATAAAAATAATGATAAAGATAAAGATACTAATAATGATAATAAAACATCTAATAATAAATCAAAAGGATCAAAAAATAAGTCACAAAGAGGTTCATCAAAAAATAATAATAGTGGTAATAATCCAAGTACTGATACATCTGATGGTAGTACAGATGATGATTTAGATTTTAAAGTATCAGATAATGATATAGTATGGTCTAGTACTAATACTTTAAGAATATTTTCTAATCCAGCGTATAATTTTGAACAAAAAATAGCGCCTGAATCAAGTAATACATATAAATTTGAAGTAAAAAATAATACTAATTATAATGTTACATATAAAATTAGTTTTAAAGAACAAAATACATATCATATAAATATGGTTTATAGATTAAAAAGAGGAAATACATATGTAGCTGGAAATAGTAATTCGTGGGTTTCATATAATGGACTTAATTTAGATAATATAACTATTAATAGTAAAGAAAGTGATACTTACTACTTAGAATGGAAATGGCAAAGTAGTGATAATGATAATCAAGTATCTGGAATAGAGGATGCATATGGTTTAAAATTAGAAATAGAGGCAGAAAGTAATAATGGTTAAAATATTAAAAACAATATCTAATATATTATTAACTTTATTAATAGTAATACTACTTGTTTACTTTGTGTTAAAAATTACAAATATATTAGGAATATATAGAGTAATGACTGGTTCTATGGAAACAAGTATTCATCCAGGAGATTATTTAGTAGTTAAGAAAGAAAAAATCTATAAAAAAGGAGATATAGTTACATATAAAATAGGTGGTAATTATATAACTCATAGAATTGTTAAAATAGAAAATGATAAAGTAATAACTAAAGGTGACGCTAATAACGTAGAAGATNNTGTAGGGAAATATATTTATAAAAGTAAAATAATTAACTTTATTATGGATTATAAATATATATTAGTAGCTGTTATATTAATACTATTTATAGTTTCTGATTTTATAAATAAAGATAATAAAAAAGAAGAAGAAATAGAAGTTTTATAGAAGGGATGTGATTGAATGAAGAAAAAAATATTAGTAATTATAGTACTAATTGTTTTTGTATCAATCATATCTTATACATTTGCAATATATAGAGGAAAAAATAGTGGTACTGCTACTATAAGGGGTGCTAGTTGGAGTGTTTCAACAAGTGGTAATAGCAGTTTAAATTTAACTGCAGGAAGTACTGCTAATTATACTTTAACTGTTACTAATAATTCGGAAGTAGATGTGGTTTATGATATTGAATTAACTAATTTACCTAGTGGTATTAAAGTTAAACTAGATAGTGGTAGTTATATAACTGAGTCAAATAATAAAATTACTATTAGTAATGCAGGAACTCTTTTATATGGTGCTAGTCCTAAAAATCATATATTGACATTTACTACTGATTTAGAAAGTGGAGTAGTATCTAACCAAAGTGTAGGTATAAATGTCAAATTTAAACAAAAATTAAATTAAAAAATTATATATAGGAAGTAGGTGAAAGTATGAGACATAATTTAAGAAAAAGAGCTAAAATTAGTTTTATTTTTATACTAGTTCTTATTTTATTGGGTTCATTATCTACTTTTGCTATATATAGAGAAACAAAAAGTAAAAATATAAGTTTAAATATAAGTAAACCAACTTTTACAGTTAGTTTTAATTCTAATGGTGGAACTGGAGGTCAAACTGCGGATGTTGTTGCAACTTATGGATCAGCAATGCCTTCAATTAGTACAACAGCTCCTAATAAAGAAAGAAATATTTTCTTGGGTTGGTATGATTCAGCATCAGGCGGTACAAAATATTATAATGCAGATGGTACTAGTGCAAAGACATTTGATAAAACAGAAAATATTACTTTATATGCTCATTGGGAAGAGACTGCTTATACGATTTCATTTAATCCAAATGGTGGTACGGTTAGTCCTACATATAAGATAGTTGAATTTGGTGATCCATTAAGAGAACTTCCAACACCCACAAAGAGTGGAAAAGAGTTTTCTGGATGGTTTACTGATATAACTACTGGAACCTTAGTCACTTCTTCTACAGTACCAGCAGCAAGTGTTACTTATTTTGCACATTGGGTAGATACAATTGCAAAAGGAGCAATATATGATGCTAATGGAGGTTCATTTGGTGTAACTTCAGTAACCAATGTTGTAGAATATGATGAAAGTTCTGTTAGTACGACTAAATATTCACATACAGCTAATATGGATGATAGTGGAGTTGCTACCAGTACTTATGCTGCTAGTTTAAATCAAACTGATACTGTAACTATAGAAGGAGCTACTTCTTTAAAAATAGATGTTTGGTATTCTACTTATAATTCTTCTAATTATTTAGCAATTTATCCTAAAGGTGTTACACCAACGACTTCAAATTATTCAAGTGCTACTATTTCAGGTGGTAAGTTATATGGTCATGGTAGTTATACTGGCTATACTAAACCAAATGATAATGATACTACTTATCATAAAACATATATAGTAAATGATGATACAGCAACGTTCTATTTTTACTCAGATACTAGTAGTAGTCGCTATTATGGATATTATGCAGTTGTAACTGCTAATACAGAAAATTATAAAGAGCCTACTAGAACTGGATATAGATTTAATGGTTGGAATACATCAAGTGATGCTAGTGGTAATTCTTATACTAATGAGCAAGATATAATAGATTATGTTAATACTAATAATAGTGTTTTAAGATTATATGCAGATTGGATTGCTAAGAATTATACAATTACTTTAAATAAAAATGGAGCTACTAATTCACCTACATCTAATTTGACATCAACATATGATTCTAGTGCTTTATCTCCAAGTAGTATAACTGTTCCAGAGAGGGTATATACTACAACAATTAATACGACATTAAGTAGTGATAGAAATTCAGATGGGGCAACTATTACAGGAGACACAACAGCTAAAACAATTACTTATACATTTGATGGATGGACAACATCATCAAGTGGTGGAACTAAAGTAATTAATAATTCATCAACACCGGCATTGATATCTGGTATAAGTGGTTATACTGATTCAACTGGTAATTGGATAAAAGATGGAAATGCAACTCTTTATGCAAAATGGATAGATCCAACAACAACTACAGTTACACTACCTAAAATAACTAAAGGTGGCTTTAAATGTGGTTGGACAAATGTTAGTACTTCAGATGAAATAGCAACAATAAATGGTACTAAGCTTAATAGTGAAGCAACATTTACTCCAACTACTAGTTACACTTTATATCCAGTATGTGAACTCGATAATTATTTTGAATTAACGTATGACGCTAACGATGGATATTTTGGATATCCTGTTACAACAAGTCCAACAACTACAAATAAAGTAACGTATACTAAAGATGGTAATACTGTTACTGCTTATGCTGATGGAGTAAAATATAGAGAATACAAAAAACCAATTAGAGATGGTTATAGATTTGATGGATGGAGTGCATCTAAAACTGCAACAACTGCAACTTATACAGATGAAGAAGCAGCAAAAGCCCTTGTTCAAACTACAGGAAGTGCAACACTTTATGCAGTATGGACTAGAGTTTGGGCAGAAAACTTAAGTTATGATAATACTAATACTGGAGTTAATTGTAGTGATGCACAGTGTATGCTTGATTATTTAGCTACTAAGTTTAATAATAAAGGTACAACTAAATTTAAAGTTGGAGATTTAGTTCAAGTGACTCCACAAAATAGTAGTTATACTACATTAACTAAGTATACTGGATATAGTAGTACTCAAACTATTAATCCTAAGGAACTTAATTTATGGAGAGTAATTAGAGTAAATAGTGATGGAACAGTTGATGCTGTATCAGAATATGTATCAAGTACTAACACATATTTCAACGGTATAAAAGGTTATCAAAACTTCTCAGGATATCTAAATAAAATTGCAAGTCAATATGAAAATCCAAAATATACAATAGGATTAAGAATAATGGGATATAATGGACAAACAGAGTTTATAACTGATACATCATATTTTGATGGAACAGATTTAAAAGCAGGTACTGAATGGACAAGTTCAACAAGTGGAACTCCAGCAGAAGAGTATTTAGGTCGAGGGGATGAACTTTATACAACGGATTATGATTTAGTAAAGGCAGCATATGGAGGAACAGATGTTAGTTATGCAAAAGCAAATAAGGTGGGAACAAGTACTGCGACTATTTATTGGCTAGGCTCTCGTTATTATGTCTATGACAGCTCCACTATCTTCTACTTTGATGGCAGGTGTGTGAACGCCAGTGGTAGCACGGGCAGCAGCTACCACTTGCGTTACTATTATAGTGGTAGTTGGTATGATCGCAGCAACAGTTATGCTCTTCGGCCAATTATCACTCTAAGGTCTGGGCTCACAGCCACTGGTTCTGGGACAGTATCAGATCCATATGTTTTGAAGTAAATTTTGATTGATGTGAGTTTGGCAGTCTTAGGCCTTAGGTCTAAAGGCTGCCCCGGCTTTTATTTAAAAATAATAATAACTAAATTTAGTTATTATTTCAATAATTATAGTTTTATATTTATAATTATTGAAATGATATATTAAATAATTAATGGTGGTGAAACTATGAAATTAAAGGAAAAAATTAAAAAAGTTAAATTTAAAGATGTAGTTTTATGTTTTCTTTCTTTTCTTATTTGTTTTTTAATAACTGGAGGAGTAGCGGCAACTGCAACTTCTTTAATTACTTCAAGAGAAGTTAGTTATAATAATAATACAAGTGGATTGGATTCAGAAACAGTACAAGACGCTATTGATGAGTTATGGATTAATAATGGATGTGCTAGTAGTAGTTCTGGTACTTCATTTAAAGTGGGGGATTATATAAGTATGACTCCTACTACTAGTAGTTATACAACAGAGACTAAGTATACAGGATATAGTAGTACCCAAACTATTAATCCTAAGGAACTTAATTTATGGAGAGTAATTAGAGTAAATGATGACGGAACATATGACGCTGTATCAGAATATGTATCAAGTACTAATGTTACCTTTAATGGAAAGACCGGATATCAAAGTTTTGTTGGTTATTTAAATATATTAGCTTCAAAGTATGAAAATCCAAAATATACAGTAGAATCAAGATATATGGGATATAATGGACAAACAGAGTTTATAAGTGATACATCGTATTTTGATGGAACAAGTACAAAGGCTGGAACTGAGTGGACTTCATCAACAAGTGGAACACCAGCAGAAGAGTATTTAGGTCGAGGTGATAGTCTATATACTACAGATTATGATTTAGTAAAAGCAGCATATGGAAATGCAAGTGATAGTGCTAAAGCAATTAAAGTGGGAACAAATACTTTGACTATTTATTGGCTAGGCTCTCGTTCTTATGGCTATGTCATCTTCACTTCCTTCTCCGCTGACTTCCGCTTTCTTGGCAGAAATGTTTACGCCGATGGTAGCAAGAACGGCCGCGTCTTGCGTAAATATGATGATGGTACTTGGGCTGATAACAGCTTCGGTTATGCTCTTCGGCCAATTATCACTCTAAGGTCTGGGATCACAGCTACTGGTTCTGGAACCAAATCTAGTCCTTATGTTCTTCAGTAATCTTTGTTTGATATGAGATTGGCAGTCTTAGGCCTCAGGTCTAAAGGCTGCCCGGTTTTAAGTTTAAAAAAATTAATCAAGTGTGGTGATTAAATTGAGAATTAGAAATTTTAAGAAAAGAAAATTTAAACCTAGTAAAAAAGTTATAGCTAGTGGTTTTATTGGCTTTTGTATTGCTTTAGGTCTTTGGATTGGTTTTGCTGCTCCTGGTAGTTATTTATATGCTTCTAGTGATACTGGTTATGATAATACTAATAGTGGGATGAGTTCAGATAATGTACAAGATGCACTTGATGAGTTGTATCAGTGCGCTGAAAATCAAGGAGTCTCAGATTTAACATTAAGTGTGGGAGATGTTGTTCAAATGACTCCAACTCTTTCTAGTTATACAACAGAACCTAAGTATACTGGATATAATACTCCTGAGACTATCAATCCACAGGAACTTAATTTATGGAGAGTAATAAGAGTAAATGATGATGGAACATATGATGCAGTATCAGAATATGTATCAAGCACTGATGTTACTTTTCAAGGAACAACAGGATATCAAAGTTTTGTATATTATTTAAATGTTTTAGCTAGTAAATATGAAAATACTAAGTTTACTGTTGATTCTAGATATATGGGATATAATGGACAAACTTTATTTATTACAGATACATCATATTTTGATGGAACAGATTTAAAAGCTAGTACTGAGTGGACATCATCAACAAGTGGAACACCAACAGAAGAGTATTTAGGTCGAGGTGATAGTCTATATACTACAGATTATGAATTAGTAAAGGCAGCATATGGAGGAACAGCAAATAGTTATGCGATAGCAAATAAGGTGGGAACAAGTACTGCAACTGAGTATTGGCTAGGCTCTCGTTATTATTACTATAATGGTACGTCTTTACGACTTGGCTTTTTCGGTAAGTATATTGTCACCAATGGTAATCTTGGCAGAGGAGTCTTGCGTCAATTTAAAGGCGGTGATTGGGACGTTTACAACGACGGCAGCTATGCTCTTCGGCCAATTATCACTCTAAGGTCTGGACTCCGAGGTACTGGTTCTGGGACAGCATCAGATCCATATGTTTTGAAGTAAATTTTGATTGATGTGAGTTTGGCAGTCTTAGGCCTCAGGTCTAAAGGCTGCCCGGTTTTAAGTTAAAATATTTAAATCATTTATTAGAAGTGTTTTATGTCAATAGTTAATATGATAAAAAATATAGATACTTTAGAAAGATCATGTGGTTTTCCACTTGGTTCTATTAATAAGATTAAATATATATTAGAGAATAGAAATATTAATTATATTATTGTTGATAAAAAACATAATTATGAAGAATTAGAAAAAGTGAATTATAAAAAGAAAAATAAATATAATGAATTACTTTTAGAAAGTAAGAATTATATTGATAAGCTTGTTAGAATTAATAAAATAAAAGAATACTTAATTAAAGATAAATTTTGTATTAGTAATTTAATTAAGAAACTAATAGATATACAAGATAAAATAGTTATTCATATATTTACTAGTATTTTATAAGAAAATGAGTATATGAATAAATCATATCACATTGGGTGATATGATTTTTTTGTTTATAAAGAAAATGAGTTTGATTATGCAATAAAATAGTTGACTTACAAACATTTGTATGATATATATTGATTGGGTAATTAAATGTTAAGATGTATTTATTTAAATTTTATTATTATTCAAAGTAACAGTATTCTAATAATATAGTGTTTTTAATATTTTATATTTATATTTAAGATAAATTGCAGTATGGATAAAATTATAATATAAGATATGGTCTATGAAGTTAGTGAAAAATAAGTAATGTTAGATTCAGATTTAGGTAGATTGTATGAAGTGAAATTAAACAACTTAAGATTCAAGTTAAAAGATGAAGATTTTTATTTTCAACTAAGATAAGAAGAATATCTAAATTTGAAGTTCCAATTTGGAACCTCAAGTTTAGAAAAAGACTATGGAGGTAGAAGATATAACCCTTATGTTTTTACAGAACAAGGAGTAGCAATTCTTGCAACTGCATTGAGAACTGGAGTTGCAGAAGAAATAAGTATAAGAATAATGGATGCTGAGACATTATATTGATAAAGATTTAATTGAGCAGAAATATATTAATAATTTAGTGTTAGAAAATCATGAAAAGATAAAAATATTAGAAGAATCATTTAGTAAATTTGAAGAAAAGAAAATAATTAATGAAATATATTTTAATGGTCAAATATATGATGCTTATTCTAAAATACAAGATATATTTAAAAGTGTAACTAAAAGATTAATAATTATTGATGTTAAAGAATTTATAATTTAACAGTAGGATGTATAAAAAAGTTTTTGATGTATGTTTATATAAACAAAGCGAAAAAATATTAAAGTAATAGTATTTATAATAGATTATAAATTATCAAGTTTTTCGATTTTTGAAATTTAGGAGATGTATGGTTTATGACTGATGTAATTGTTAAACATGATGTTGTAATAGAAAATTTAATATATGAAATTCGTGGAAAACAAGTTATGCTAGATTCTGATTTAGCTAAACTTTATAAGTGTTCTAATGGTACTAAAACAATTAATCTTGCAGTTAAAAGACATATAAATAGATTTCCAGAAAGATTTATGTTCAAATTAACTAAAGAGGAGTATCATAAAATTCTAAGGTTTCAATTTGAAACCTTAGAACTAGAACAAGGAAAATTCTCTAAATATTTGCCATATGTATTTACAGAACAAGGTGTGGCAATGCTTGCAACAGTTTTAAAAACGGAAGTAGCGGAAGAAATAAGTATTAAAATAATGGATGCCTTTGTAACTTTAAAACATTATATTAGTGATAATTTAATAGAACAAAAATTTGTAAATAAGCAAGTTCTAAAAAATACTGAGGATATTAAACTATTAAAAGCATCTTTTCAAAAATTTGAAGAGAAGAGAAAAGTGAATGAAATATATTTTAATGGTCAAATATATGATGCTTATTCTAAAATACAAGATATATTTAAAAGTGTAACTAAAAGATTAATAATTATTGATGCATATGCAGATAATACTATATTAGATATTATAAAAAGATTAAATATAGAGGTGATAATTATAACTAAGAAGAATAATCTTTTGACTGATCAAGATATAACAAAATATAATAAACAATATCATAACTTGAAAGTAGTATTTAATAATAGTTTCCATGATAGATACTTTTTAATTGATAATAAGTTAGTTTATCATTGCGGTACTAGTATAAATAGAATTGGATATAAAACTTTTTCAATCAACTTGATTAGTGATGAAGAAGTTTGTAACTTGTTAATTAGTAAAGTTAATAAAATTATATAATTTTAATTATTACAATTTAAATCATAACTTTTGTTATGATTTTTTGTATAATATAGTCCTAAATATTTGTATTTTTATGGGGATAAGTGTTATAATTAACTAGTTAGGAAGGAATGACTTGTATGGAAAATAAATTAACAAGAGAAGAAGTTTTACATGTTGCGAAGCTTGCTAGAATAAAAGTTAGTGAAGAAGAGATTGAAAAATATCAAGTTGAACTAAAACAAATATTAGATGAAGTAGAAAAAATAAATAAAGTAGAGGGATATGATTCTGATAGAATGATTGCTCCTTGGAGTGATGATTCTACTTTAAGAGAAGATTCTGAAGGTGAAATGCTTGATGCTAAAGAAGTTTTAAAAAATGTACCAAGAAAGAATGGTAACTATATAGAAGTTCCAGTTGTTATAGGAGATTAATTATGGGATATATAGATAGAGATTTAAAAGAGATACATGAATTATTAGTTAATGGTGAAATTACACCTTTAGACTTAGTTAATGAGGCATTTGAAAGAATTGAAGAAGAAAAAGATTTAAACTGTTTTATTACTTTAAATAAAGAAGAAGCTATTAAAAGAGCTAAAGAATTAGAAGGTAAAGTAGAGAAAGATAATTTACTATGGGGTATTCCTATTGCTGTTAAAGATAATATTGTTACTAAAGATTTAAGAACTACATGTGCTTCACATATTCTTGATAATTTTATTCCTATTTATGATGCTACTGTTGTAGAAAAAATAAACAACAAAAAAATGATTATTATTGGTAAAACTAATATGGATGAGTTTGCTATGGGATCTACTAGTAGAACTAGTTATTTTGGAGCACCACGTAATCCTTGGAATAAAGATAAAATAACTGGAGGATCTTCTGGAGGAAGTGCTTCATGTGTTAGTAGTCGTATAGTTAAATTTGCTTTAGGTAGTGATACTGGAGGAAGTATAAGACAACCTGCTAGTTACTGTGGTATTGTTGGTATGAAACCTACTTATGGAAGAATTTCTCGTTATGGACTTATTGCTTTTGCTTCTAGTTTAGATCAAATTGGTCCAATGACAACTAATGTTTTTGATAATGCAGTTTTACTTAATGAATTAGTAGGACGTGATGAAAGAGATTTAACATCTTCATTTAAAGAAAAAGAAGATTTTACAAGATTTATTGGTAAAGATGTAAAAGGTCTTAAAATAGCTATTCCAACATATTTTATGAGTGATATAACTTCTTCAGTTATTAAAAATAAAATTTTAGAAGTTAAAAAACTATTAGAAGAAAATGGAGCAGTTGTTGAGTTGGTTGATATGAAATATTTAGAAAATGCAGTTAATCTTTATCAAATAATTGCTATGGGTGAAGCTAGTAGTAATCTTGCTCGTTTTGATGGTATTAGATATGGTTATTCATATGAAAATCCTGAAAATATAGACGATTTATATTTAGAAACTCGTAAAAATGGCTTTGGTAATGAAGTAAAAAGACGTATAATGGTTGGTTCTTATTTACTTAGTGGTGATAATGCTAAAATTTATTATAATAAAGCACTTTCTATTCGTGATGACATGAAGAAAGAATTTGATAGAGTATTTAGTGAATATGATTTAATAATTGGTCCTACAACAACAACAACAGCATACAATTTAGATCAAGATTTAGATGATCCTTTAAAAAGTTTTATGGATGATGTTTTAGTTATTCCAGTTAATATGGCAGGACTACCTGGATTAAATATACCAGTTGGATTTAGTGATGAAGATAATATGCCAATAGGTATGCATATAATAGGAAATAGTTTTGAAGAAGCTAAAATGTATGGTTTTGCTAGTTTTGTAGAGAATAAACTAAAACTTAGTTTAAATCCAAAAGGAGATGAATAATATGAGTGAATATATAACAACAATAGGTATTGAAGTACACGTTGAATTAAAAACTAATACAAAAATATTCTCATCTTCTAAAAATGGGTATGGAATGAGTGCTAATTCACTTACTAATGTTATTGATTTAGGATATCCTGGAACTCTTCCTTTAATAAATTCAGAAGTAGTAAATATAGGTATTAGAGCTGCTAAAGTACTTAACTGTAATATTAGACGTCATATGCATTTTGATAGAAAAAATTATTTTTATCCTGATAATCCTAAAAATTATCAAATTACTCAAGCTGAAACACCAATTGGATATGATGGATATGTACCAATAATAGTTGATGGAAAAGAAAAGAAAATAGAAATAGAAGAAATACATATTGAAGAAGATACATGCAAAAGTATGCATAGAGGGACAGTTTCACTACTAGACTTTAATAGAGCAGGAGTTCCACTACTTGAAATAGTTACTAAACCATGTATATCTTCTCCAGAAGAAGCTAAACTTTATATTGAGAAACTTAGAGAAACACTTCTATATGCAGATATTAGTGATTGTAAAATTGAAGAAGGTAGTATGAGATGTGATGCTAATATATCAATTAGAAAAAATGAAGAAGATCCATTAGGTACAAAAGCAGAAATTAAAAATATAGGTTCTATTAGTAATGTTAAATTAAGTTTAGAAAAAGAATTTGAAAGACAGAAGAAATTATATGATAATGGTGAAACATTTTTACCACAAACTAGAAGATTTGATTCTAAATTAAATGATACAGTTTTGATGCGTGTAAAAGAAACTGGTAATGATTATAGATATTTTCCTGAACCAGATATTCCATATATTAATTTAGAAGAAGAACAAATTGAAAAAGCAATTTCAGTTATACCTATGATGCCTGATGAAAGAAGAAAAGAATATATTTCTAGAGGAGTATCAGAAGTAAATACAGAAAAAATGATTAATCATAGAGAAATGAGTGATTTCTTAAATCAGTATTTAGATACAGATTTAGATTTTAAAACTGCAGTAAACCTTTTATTAGGAGATATTGCTTCGTACTTAAATAAAGAAAATAAGGAACTTTGTGATACTAAACTTGGTAAGGATAAATTTTATGATTTAGTTACTAAAGTTAAAGAGAATGAGCTTACAAGCAAAAATGTAAAAGAAATTATTTCAGATATATTAGAAAAAGAAGATAGTTTAGATAAAATAATTAAAGAAAAAGGAATTTCTAATATTACTGATAATAGTCAGATACTTGAAATAATTAGCTCTGTAATATCAGAAAATCCAGATAGTGTTAATGACTTTAAAAATGGTCATGATAGAGCTATTAAATACTTGATGGGACAAGTTATGAAAAAATCTCAAGGAAAAGCTGATCCTAGAAGTGCTATGGAACTTTTAAATAGTGAACTAGAAAAATTAAAATAATCTAGATTGAAATATATTTAAAAGAAGTGTATAATTAAAACAAAATAGGGAGTTGATTTTGTGAAAAAATATTTTAAGAATCATATAAGATTAATTGTTGTATTATTGGTATTTAGTGCACTTGTTATAGGTTGTTTTATTGCTTATAATAGTATATTTGTTAATAATCAATCAAAATATGGAGATAGACTTGATGGTATAGAAGAAGTTAAGATTACTCCTGATAAAAAAAGTATGATACAAGAAAATGTAGAAACTTTACAGATTACTAAATCTTATAATCTTAGAATTAGTGGTAAGACAATTAATATTACTACTGTTGTAAATGATGATGTTGATACAAATAAAGCTAAAGAAATTGGCGGAAAAGTATTAGAAAAATTATCAGACGAAGAAAAGAAATTTTATGATATACAAATATTTGTTAGTAAAGAAAACGAAGATGAAAAATTTCCTATAGTTGGATATAAACATCATGCTAAAGATAATATAACTTGGACTAAAGATAGATAGGAGTTTTTATGAAGAAAAAGTTAATAATTACTATTCCGATTCTAATTGCATTAATTACTTTTATATTTGTTTATAGATATTATAATAATGAAGATAGTACTACTTCACTTACTGTTGTAGAGAAAAAGTGGGTAGAAGATAATAAAAAAGAAGCAATAGATTTTGAAGTAATAAATGATTATCCATTATATGGTATGAATGGAGAAGGAGTTTTCTTTGATTTTATAAATGATTTTGAAGAAAATGTAGGATTAGAATTTAATAAAATACCATATTTAAAAGAATCTACACCTACAACTAATAGTTATAGAATTAGAATATTAGATAATGAAACTAAGTTAAAATCAAATGATTTATTAGTTTTTGTAGATAGTTATATAGCTATTGGTAAGAGTTATCAGAGAATTAATCGTATTTCTGATATGAAAAATTTAAAATTTGGTGTATTTGAACAAGATAGTGAAGAATTGAGTTATTACTTAAAAAGTGGTACTAATTTATCATTTATGAGTTATAAAACTATTGGTGAACTATATACTGCACTTGATAATGGACAAGTAGATATGATTATTGTCCCAAATATAATGTATTTAGATAAAATGATAGGAAAAAGTGAATATTCAATTAACTATTATTTTACTGAGATGACAAAAAAGGTAGTTTTAACACTTAGTGATAGTAATAAAGAATTAAATAAAATAATTAGAAAATATTATAATAAGTGGAAAGAAACTAGTTATGTTAAAGAATATAATGATGCATATTTAGCTTATTATGTTGATAAAAATGAATTAAGTGATAAAGTTAAAACATCTTTAATTTCAAAAACATATGTATATGGTTATATTGAAAATCCACCATATGAACTTAAAAATAGTAATGGTATGTCAGGTATAGCTGGTGAATATATTAATAGAATATCCAGACTTACAGATATTGAATTTAAGTTTAAAAAGTATAAAAATATTAAAGCTTTAAAGAAAGCTATTGATAATGGTGAAGTAGATGTATACTTTGATTATTACAATTATACAAATGATAAATACTTATCTACTATATCAACATTTATTGAAAATTATGTTGTTTTAGGTAAAGAAGAGGATCACTATATAGTTAATTCTTTTGAAAGTCTTAAAGGAAAAGACATAGTAATGCTTAAGAATGATTCTTTATATAATTATTTTTCTAATAATAGTAGAAGTAATATAAAAGATTGTAAAGATATAAATGAAGTTTTAACAGAAGCTTCTGACAATCTTATTGTACTTGATAGAGAAGTATATAATTATAACAAAGATAAATTTAGTGACTATAATGTTTTATATATAGATACCATTATGAATGATTATAAGTTTATGGTTAAATCTAATAATAGAGCTTTCTATAATTTAATGAATTATATAATTAATACTAATTCATATTATAATTATCGTAATAGTGGTATTGATAATTTAACTGAGTCAATCTTTAAAGGCCAAACATTTAGAACAGTCTATGAAATAATTCTTTTAATAGTATTTATACCATTAATTGCTCTTACGTTTATTTATCTATTTATTAGACGTAGACGTCATAAAAAACAAGTTAAAAAGATTGATAGACATAAGTATACAGATATGCTTACATCACTTAAAAATAGAAATTATTTGAATGCTAAAATGCCTGAATGGGAAGATTCGAATATTTATCCACAGGCAGTAGTTATTGTTGATTTGAATAAAGTTAAATATGTTAATGATAATTATGGTCATAATGAAGGTGATAATCTTATTATTAAAGCAGCAGCACTTCTTGTTAATACACAACTTGAGAATAGTGAAATAATAAGAACAGATGGAAATGAATTCTTAATATACTTAATTGGATATAGTGAAAGACAAGTAGGAGTATATTGTAAGAAATTACAAAAAGAAATGAAAAATCTTCCTCATGAGTTTGGTGCTGCTATTGGATTTAGTATGATAGATGATTCTATTAAAACAATAGATGATGCTATAAATGAAGCTACTCTTGATATGATTAATTCAAAAGAAGATTTTAAATAAAACTAGGAGTAAAAATGGAAAAAGCAAGGAAATTCTTTAAGAAAGTAATTTATGTTATTGGTAAACCATATATGCGAGTTCTTCCAGGACAACTTGCTTTTTTTACTGTACTCTCTATGATACCTTTAGTTGCTGTTTTAGGTGCAATACTATCGTATTTTGATTTAAGTACTAGTAGTAATATATTTATTACTGCAGGTAAGTTTTTACCAACTGATTTATCACAGATAGCATCTCCTGGGATGGAAGGTAATGGTTTTAATTTTAATATTTTGATATTCTTTATTACAGCCTTTTTTCTTGCTTCTAATGGTGCACATTCAATAATAATTACTTCTAATGAAATTTATGGAATAAAAGGAAGAGATTTTATTGGAAGAAGATTAAAAGCTATAGCTATAACATTAATATTAGTATTTGTTATTATATTCATACTTATTGTTCCTATATTTGGAGAACTTATTTTAGAGAGTTTAAGAAGTGGAATTGGTGAGGGAACTATTTTAGATTTAGTTACTAATATATTTAAAATAATTAATATTCCTGTTTCGATGCTTACAATATTCTTTATAGTAAAACTAATATATAATATAGCTCCAGATGAAAAGAATCCTAAATCTCAATCTAATTTAGGACCACTATTTACTACAATAATGTGGATTTTAAGTACAGAGCTATATTCTGTATATGTTAGAGAGTTTTCTAACTATAATAGGTTTTATGGTAGTATTTCTAATATAATTATTTTAATGATTTGGATTTATTACTTATCATATGTTTTTGTACTAGGTATGGCTATTAGTGCTACTGGTGATAAAGAGTTAGAACTTACACATAAAATAGAGTTAAATGATATGACAAAAATGTAAACTTTTATAGTTTATGTTTTTTTTATTTGTAAAAAAACTGTTTAAAAGTTTACTAGGTAGAATGTTTTTGTTACAATTGTAATGTATGGTAGAAGGAGTATGGATTATGTCAAATACAAGTAAGTTAAAGTTAATTGTTTTTAAAAGTGCCTTAGATTTAGGTGAGAAGGTAGATTATCATTTAAAATCATTTTATGGAACAGAAGAATCATTTATTTTACCAATTAAAGAAACTTGGTTTAGTGATGGTCATGGAAAAGTTGAATTATTAGATACAGTTCGTGGAAAAGATGTATATATGATTCAAGATATTGGAAATTATTCTTTAGAATACAAGATGCATGGTTTAATTAATCACACATCTCCTAATGATTTAAATCAACAATTAAAGGATGCTATTGGAGCATGTAAATGTCATCCAGATAGTTTATCAATAATAATGCCTCTTTTATATGCAGGTAGACAACATAGAAGAAATGGTAGAGAAGCACTTAGTTGTGCAGCTAATTTAAGAGAACTTGATTCTGATCCTTATGTTAAAAGATTTATTACATTTGATGCACATGATGAAGGAGTACAGCAAGCACTTGCTTATACTGAGTTTGATAATTTTTTTGCAACAAATACAATACTTGAAGATTTTATTAATAACACTGATAGTAGTGAACTTGAAAATGTTATCTTTGTAGCACCTGATGGTGGAGCTGCAGGTAGACGTGATTTCTATTTAAACTCATTTAATAGTAAATATATCATAAAAGATGCAGGAAGTTTTTATAAAAAAAGAGATTATAATACAATAGTTGATGGAAAAAATCCTATAATTGAACATTCTTATTCAGGTAATCCTGATATACAAGGTAAAACAGCTATAGTAGTTGATGATATGATAGCTTCAGGTGGCTCTATGTTTGATGTAATTGATGAGTTAAAGAAAAGAGGAGTAGAGCATATTTATGTAATGTGTACATTTGCTTTATTTACTGAAGGTGTTGATAAATTTAATAAATATTATGAAGAAGGTAAATTTGACGGAATCTATACTACTAATTTAAGTTATATACCTGAAGAATATAAGAAAGAAGAATGGCTTCATGCTGTTGATTCTTCAAAACAAGTAGCTCAAGTAATTAGAAATTTACATAATAATGAAAGTATTTCACCACTTCTTAGAGACAAGAGTTATATAGGTAAAGTTCTTACTAAAAAGATCGATAATAATAAATAAGATTAAATTCTTATTTATTTTTTTGTTTACACTTATTTTACACTGCTTAATGGTATTTTCTTATTTATTGTGGTATTATATAAGGCGTTTCAAATGTGTTTGTTTCGCGAACATATGAACAGATTGAAAAATAATATTGTAAGTGATATAATGATATAATAAGCGAGGTATGAAATGAATAAAGTTAAGGGATTAAAAAACAAGATTATTTCTAAGTTAAAACAAATTAAAGAAGAAAAATTGATTTCTAAGTATATAAAAGAAAATATAATATTTGTTATGTATGTAATTATAAATATTATTAATTCTACTTTGCTAAGAGCTGTAACAATGAAATCTCTTTCAAATATTCTTCTTCCTAAACCACTTATTGCAGATTTAGCTGTAGTAATTATTTTAGGATCATTTAACTTTTTATTTAAGAAAAATAAAAATCAAGTAATATATTTATCTATATTAACATTTATTTTTACTTTCTTATGTACAGCAAATTCAATTTACTATACATACTATACTTCATTTGCAAGCTTTTCTATGTTATCTTTAACTCAGTTTATTGCGCCTGTTGGAGATGCAGTTGTAGAAAATGTACTTCAAATTAAAGATTTAGTATATTTAATTCCTTTATTTGTATTCTATATATTCTTATTTTTTCATAAAAAAGATTATAAAGAAAAATACTCTATTAAGAGAAAAAGAAAAGATAATTTTACTAAGGCAGTAATTAGTGGAGCAATACTTCTTATTTTATTCTGTATTACTTTAACTCCACTTGAAGTTAGCCGTTTTATTAAACAGTGGAATAAAGAATATGTTGTTCAAAGATTTGGTATTTATGTATATCAATTAAATGATGGAGTTACTTCTTTACAACCTAAGATTAATTCTATGTTTGGTTATGATAAGGCTGCTAAAGAAGTAAGAGAGTATCTTGATAAGAAAAACTCACAATTGGAATATTCAAAAGAAAATGAGTATACTAATATTTTTAAAGGAAAAAATGTAATTGTAATTCATGCTGAGAGTCTTCAAACTTTTGTATTTGATACACAATTTAATGGACAAGAAGTTGCTCCAAACTTTAAGAGATTAGCTCAAGAAGGAATATATTTTTCTAATTATTATTCACAAGTCAGTGTTGGAACAAGTAGTGATGCAGAACTTACATTTAATACTTCATTAATGCCTACTAAGAGTGGTACTGCTTTTGTTTCGTATTCCGATAGGACATACGAAAGTACTCCAAATAAATTAAAAGAAATGGGATATTATACATTTAGTATGCATGGTAATACAGCTGATTATTGGAATAGAAGAGTAATGCATGAAAATTTTGGATATGATAGATTTTATAGTAAAATAGATTATAATGTAACTAAAGAAAATACTATTGGACTTGGAATAAGTGATAAGGATTTCTTTGACCAATCAATTACTTATTTAGAGGAAATAAAGAAAGAACATGAAAAATATTATGGTTTATTGATTACACTTACAAATCATACACCTTTCTCTGAAGTATCTAAATATGGTGAATTTGATGTAGATATAAAAGAAAAAGTTACCAATGAAAATGGTGAAGAAGAAGAAAAAGTTTATCCTTATATGGAAGGAACTAAATTAGGTAATTATTTTAAATCAGTTCATTATGCTGATGAAGCTATGGGTGAATTTATTGAGAAGTTAGATGAAAAAGGCCTTTTAGATAATACTATACTTGTTATATATGGGGATCATGATGCTAGACTTTCTAAGAGTGATTATGTAAGACTATATAATTATGATAAAGAAAATGATGATGTTTATAGTAGTGATGATCCTAACTATGTTAAATTTGATAATTATGAATATGAATTAAATAGAAAAGTTCCATTTATTATATGGTCAAAAGATACAAAATATAGTACTGAAGTACCATATGTTATGGGAATGTATGATGCTATGCCTACACTTGGAAATATGTTAGGATTTAAAAATGAGTATGCATTAGGACATGATATTTTCAATATTAAAGATAATAATATAGTAGTTTTCCCTAATGGTAACTGGGTAACTAATAAAGTATATTATAATGCTCAAAAAGGTGAATATTTATCGCTAATGGATGAAGCAATAGATGCTAACTATATTGAGGAAAATACTAAGTATACTGATGAGTTATTAGGAATATCAAATAATATAATTGTTTTTGATATAATAAAAAAAGAAATGGAACAAAATAACGAAT
The DNA here is from genome assembly GCA_002477275.1 of Caryophanales bacterium UBA7476. GTDB lineage: Bacteria > Bacillota_I > Bacilli_A > RF39 > UBA660 > CAG-417. The sequence continues at coordinate 38,413 of DLOU01000023.1, read as the reverse complement.
AGGAGGGTATTATGAAATTAAAAAAGGGTGTAAAAAGATTTCTAATAATATTTATTATTCTTCTTATAGCAGGAGCTTCAGTATTTGTATATTTTAAGTTCTTTAACAATAAGAAGGGAACTGTTAAGAAAGTTAAAGTTGTTGATAAGATTGATAAGTATGGTTATCAATTAAAAGATTCTAAAAATGAAGCTTATAAAACAGAATTTAAGAATTTAAAAGAGATACTTAATAAAGATGAAGTAAATTATGAAGATTATGCTAAATCTATAAGTAAGTTATTTATTATAGATTTCTATTCACTAGATGATAAGCTTGCTAAAACTGATGTTGGAGGAGTTGATTTTGTTTATAAAGATGAACAGGCAGACTTCTTAGAAAAAGCTGAAAATACTTATTATAAATATGTAGAAAGTAATGTTTATGGTAATAGACAACAATCTTTACCAATTGTTGATTCAGTTACAGTTGAAAGTATAGAAGAAACATCATTTAAAATTGATTCAAAGAATGAAACAGATGATAAAGCATATAAAGTAAGTGTTACTTGGAATTATAAAAACGAAAGTGGAAGTGGTTATCAAAATAGTGCAACTTTAATTGTTGTACATGAAGGTGACGTAATTCTTTCAATAGCTGAGATGGAGTAGGAGGTTTTTATGGATAAGAAGAAAAAAATAAAAGAAGAAAAAATCATAAAACCTAAGGGAAAAATACTCCTTAGATTACTAAATATAATAGCATTAGTTTCTGGTGTTTTAACTTGTTATAATCTATATAGATTAAGAAGTGTTGGTGGAAAATTAGTAAAATTCATTTATATAGGAATAGGTGTTTTTGCTTTTCTATATTTACTAATATTTATATTTACATCTAAAAAATTAAAGAAACAGAAATTATTAAAGAGAAATATTAAGAAAAAAGGTTTATATGTATCTAATATTCTTTATATAATTGTTACTGCTTTAGTAACACTTGCTCTTATGTATTTATATAATTATTTGGGAAGTTTTAATAAGAAATTAGTTACTTATTCGTCAAGTTTAATTACTCTTTCTAAAAATGATATCAATGATATTAAGGATGTAGATGATACAGTTATTGGAATATTAAGTGATGAAAAATCAGTAGAAGGTTATATTATTCCAAAAGAAATAATTAAGGAAAATAAACTTGAAGATAATAATCAAATCGAAGAATATGACAGTTATCAAGAAATGCTTGCTGATTTATATAGTGGTGATCTTGATTTAATGTTTATTACAAGTGATTATGTATCTAGCTTTAGTTCTACGGAAGGATATGAAAATATTGGTGAAGAAACTAAGGTTATTATAAAGAAAAGTAAAGAATATAAAAAACAAGTTGTTAGTAAAAGAGCAACTTCTTCTAAAGGTAAGAGTGTAACAGAACCATTTACAATTTTACTTATTGGACTTGATTCTGAAACTGAAGGATTATCTACTGCTACTGCTGCTCATGGTGATTCGTTAATACTTATTACATTTAATCCAAAAACATTAAATGCTACAGTATTAAGTATTCCAAGAGATAGTTATGTTCCAATTGCTTGTTGGAGTGGTAAACCTGAAAATAAAATTACTCATGCTGCTGTGTATGGTACCGATTGTTTGATGGATACTATAGAGAATTATTTTGGTGTTAATATTGATTATTATGCTCAAATTAACTTTAAAGGATTAGTTTCTTTAGTTAATGCAATGGGTGGAATTGATGTTGAAGTTCCTCAAGATTTATGTACAAATGATTCTGATCGTAATCAAGAAATTTGTATAAGTGCTGGATGGCAACATCTTGATGGTGAAGGTGCATTAGTTCTTTCTAGAAATAGAAAACAGCTTGTTAATGGAGATATTGGTAGAGGTCAAAATCAACAACTTGTTATTCAAGCTATGATTAATAAAGTTAGAACTATTAGAAGTGCTAAAGATTTCTTAAAGATTCTTGATACTATTTCTGATAATTTTGATACTAACTTTACTACAGAACAAATACTTTCATTCTATAGTGTTGCTGAGGATATTGTTAGTAATGATTTAGCTAAAGATGATGCTGACTTAGTAAATATTGAACAATTATATTTACAAGGTTCTGGTCAAATGATTTATGATGAAAGGGCTAACATGGTTCTTTGGGATTATGTTCCAAGTAAGTCAAGTCGTAATGATATTATTGATGCTATGAAAGTAAATTTAGGTCAAAAAGAAAAGAAAGTAATAAAAGAATTTAGTTTCTCTGTTAATGAGGAATATGAAAAAGAGATTATTGGATATTCAAGTGGAGGTGGTTCTCTTTACTCTTTAGTACCGAATTTTGTCGGACTTAGTAAAGATCAAGCTTCTTCCCTTGCTTCAAGAAGTGGAGTTAGAGTTACATTTGACGGTACTAGTGGTTATGTAGTTAGTCAAAGTGCTCCTGTTTCAAAGAGAGTTGATTTGTTAAGTGGAGCAGTTAAATTATCTTTATCTAATGCTTCTACGTCAGATGATGATTCAAAAGAAAAAAAGACTACTGATGATAAGAAGGCTACAACTAAAGATGATGAGGATGACGACGAAGAACTTGGAGGCACTAGTGATCCTACTGAAACTGGAAATGGTGGAACTTCTGGAGATAGTGGTGAAACACCAGGGACTGGAAATGATTCTGGTAGTGGAGATTCAGGTAATACTTCAACTGAAGGAAATACTCCTGATGAATAGAAATAAAATTAGGATGAAATACTCCTAATTTTTTCTTTATAATATAGTATGGTGCCTACGAAATAATGTTTAAATATTAAATACTTTATGGTAAAATATGATTAATGAAAGGAGAGATATTATGATTAATTTAAATGTTAAAAGTAATTATTCACTTCTTTCAAGTATGCTAAAAATGGATGACATAATTGATTTTACAATTAGTCAAGGTGAAGACATATGTGTTTTATGTGATGATAATATGTATGGAGTTATGGAATTTTATAAGAAGTGTAAAGATAAAGGAATAAAACCTGTTATAGGTTTGGAACTAAAAATAGAAAATTATAAAATACATATTTATTCAAAAAATTATGATGGCTATAAGAATATGATTAAACTATGCACGATACAGAATGAAAACCTTCTTAAAGAAAGTGATCTAGAAAGGTTTTGTGGTGATTTAATTTGTGTAATAGATTATAAATATATTGATCATTATGATGAGATTAATAAAATATTTTCTGAACTTTATATTGGATATGATAATAAAGTAGATATGAAGAATGCTTCTTTAATTACTCCAAATATTGTATTTTTTAGAGAGTGTTTATATTTAAAGAATGGTGATAGTAAATATTTAAATTATTTATATTTGATTCGTGATGGTAAAACTACTCTTGATAATATGGATTATGATGTTTTAAATAAAGAATTAGTTAATTCTGAAATATTTAATTATACAAATAATGATGGAGTAGTTAATGCTTTTAAAATAGCTTCTTCTTGTGATTTAGAATTTCCGAAGAGTAAAATTCTTCTTCCTTTGTATAAGAAAGAAGGTGCAGGTAATTATTTATTTGAACTTTCTAAAGCTGGTCTTAAAAAACGTCTTGGTGGTGAAATTCCTAAGAAGTATCAAGAAAGACTTTCTTATGAACTTAATATCATTGATAAGATGGGATTTTCAAATTACTTTTTAGTAGTATATGATTTTATTAGATATGCGAAGAGTAATAATATTTTAGTTGGACCTGGAAGAGGTAGTGCAGCTGGTAGTTTAGTTGCTTACTCTCTTGGAATAACTGAAATTGATCCTTTAGAGTATGATCTTTTATTTGAAAGATTCTTAAATCCTGAGAGACGTGGTATGCCAGATATAGATACTGACTTTCCTGATGAAGAAAGAGAAGATGTTATAGAATACGTTAGAAAAAAATATGGAGAGAAACATGTTTCTGGAATAGTTACTTTTGGAACCCTTAGTGCTAAACAGGTTTTAAGAGATGTTTCTAGAACACTTAATATTCCAACATATAAACTTGATTCTTTAAATAAATTAATTCCTAACTTTTCTCATGAAAAGTTAACAGATATATATAAGAAGAATTCAAATTTTAAATATATGATTGATTCTGATGTTGCTTTAAAAAAATTATTTTCAATTTCAGTTAAATTAGAAGGATTTCCTAGACATATTTCTTCACATGCTGCTGGAATACTTATGTCCCAAGTCCCACTTGATGATGTTATACCTTTAACTATAAATGACTCTATGTATTTATCTGGTTATTCAATGGAATACTTAGAAGAATTTGGACTTCTTAAGATGGATTTTTTAGGTCTTAAAAATTTAAGTATTATTGAGCATATTATTAAAGATATAAAAAAATTTACTGGTGAAGAAATTAACTTTAATAATATACCTTTAGGTGATGATAAAGTTCTTGAAATATTTAGGAATGCTGATACAGTAGGAATATTTCAATTTGAATCTAGTGGTATGAAGAGTTTTCTTAAGAGATTAAAACCTTCTTCTTTTGAAGATATTTTTGCGGCTATAGCTTTATTTAGACCTGGTCCTGCAGTAAATATTGATACGTATATTAGAAGAAAACATGGAGAAGAGAAAGTAACTTATCTTCATCCAACTTTAGAGCCTATATTAAAAAATACTTATGGTATATTTATTTATCAGGAACAAATAATGCTTGCGGCAAATAGTTATGCAGGATACTCATTAGGCGAAGCTGATATTTTAAGAAGAGCAATGAGTAAGAAAAAGTTTGAATTATTAAAAAGTGAAAAAGATAAATTTATTGAAAAAAGTCTTTCACTTGGAAGAGATAAAAATACTAGTGAAAAAATATTTGATTTAATACTTAATTTTGCTGGATATGGATTTAACAGATCCCACTCAGTTGCATATTCTTTAATTGCTTATAAACTTGCATTTTTTAAAGTATATTACAAAGAAATATTCTATAGTAATTTGCTTACTAATGTTATTGGTAGTGAAGTAAAAACTAAAGAATATATTCAAGAAGCTAGAAGTAAAAATCTAGAGATAGCTCTTCCTGATATAAATGTTAGTGATGTTAGATATGTAGTTAAAAATAATAAGATTTATTATCCATTTACTAATATTAAATCAGTTGGAATGGTTGCGGCAACTAAAATAATAGAGTCAAGAAGTGAAGGAAAGTTTACTGATATTTATGATTTGTTTAGTAGACTAATTATTTCTAGTGTAACAAAGAGTACAATAGAATCATTAATTTATTCTAATTCATTTAAAGAGTTTGGTTATAACAGAAAAACACTTATTAATAGTTTAGATGAATTAATTAATTATGGTGAACTTACTAAAGATTTAGATCCTTCTCTTGTTATGAAACCAGAAATAGAAAAAGTAGAAGATTTTGATAAAGACTTTTTATTACAAAAAGAAAAAGAATTATTTGGTTTTTATTTAACTAGTCATCCATCTACTAAATATAAAGCAAAAAGAAATGATTATATTAACTTAAAAGAAGTATCTAAATATTTTGATAAAATTATAACTACTATTGTTTTAGTTGAAAAAGTTAGAACTATTAAAACTAAAAAAGGAGAAAATATGTCTTTTATTACTTGTAGTGATGAAGATAGTACTTTAGAATATATAATGTTTCCTAAAACTTATAATACATATAATTATATTTCAAGAGGGGATATAATTGAAGTTAGTGGAAAAGTTGAGAAGAGATTAAGTGATTTACAAATTATAGTTAATAATATTAATAAATTGAATTAAGGAGTTTTATGAAGAATAGAAAGATTTTAATTATAGTAATTATTGGAATTATTTTAGATAGACTTAGTAAGTTAATAATTAGTTTTAATTTAAAAGAAGAGGAAACTATTAAAGTACTTGGAAATTTTTTTAGAATTACATTCTTAAAAAATACTGGTGCAGCTTGGTCTATGTTAGAAGGAAAACAAGTTTTTCTAATAATAGTAAGTATATTATTTTTAATATTCATGATTAAAGCCATTTTAAATGATAAGAGAAATACTAAATTTAATATATTAGGTTATAGCTTTATTATTAGTGGAATAATAGGTAATTTAATTGATAGAATTATTTATAGATATGTTATAGATTTTTTATCTTTTAAGATTATTAATTATTATTTTCCAGTATTTAATATTGCTGATACTTTAATTGTGTTAGGAGCTATATTTTTTATAACAGATATAATATTGGAAGGAAGAGAAAATAGTCCTATTGAAAATGAGTATAAAGAAATAAAGGAGAAAGTTCATGGAAAAAATAGTAGCGGAAAAAGAAAACGTTAGACTTGATCAATATGTAAGTGATACTTTAGATATTTCAAGAAGTAAAGTTCAAAAACTTATTAAACAAGATAAAGTTCTTGTTAATGGTAAAATAGAAAAAGCTAGTTTTTTAGTTTCAATTGATGATTTGATTGAAGTTGATTCTGATTTAGATTTTTCTATAAAAGTAGAAGCTAAAGATATTGCTTTAGATATTGTATATGAAGATGAGTATTTAATGATTATTAATAAAGCTAGTGGTATGGTTGTTCATCCTGCTCCTGGTCATTATGATGATACATTAGTTAATGCACTTCTTCATTATTTTAATATTGATTCTACTACTAATATAAGAATTGGAATAGTTCATAGACTTGATAAAGATACTAGTGGTTTAATGCTGGTTGCTAAAAATGATGAAGTACTTGATATGCTTTCAAATATGATAAAAGAAAAGAAAGTAGAAAGACATTACTTAGCACTTGTTGATGGAATAATTTCTCCTGATTCTGGAACTATTGATGCTCCTATTGGAAGAGATAAAAACTTAAGAGAAAAAATGGCAGTAACTGATCAAAATAGTAAAGAAGCTGTTACTCATTTTCAGGTTTTAAAAAGATATAAGAATAACACACTACTTGAATGTGTTCTTGAGACTGGTCGTACTCATCAAATAAGAGTTCATATGTCTTATATAGGCCATCCAATTACTAACGATCCAGTTTACAATACAAAAAAATCTACTTCTTTTGGACAAATGCTTCATTCAAAAAGTATCAGATTTAATCATCCAATTACAGGAGAAGAAATATATTTTGAAAAAGAAGCACCAAAAGAATTTTACGACATTTTAGACAAAATAGAAGAATAGATTATTTTTAATTTTACATTTTGTATGTATTAATTTATAATAATAGTCAGTTAGGAGGAATAGTGTGGAAGAAAAAGTAATTACTTTAAGTGATGAAATATTAGATTCAAAAAATATGCTTGTCATGAAATTACTTCACTACTTTATAATAGATAAAAAATATAATCCTATTATTATTCAAGGTGCTGATAATGAAATATGGCTTGAGAATTTAGATGAAGATTATAAAGTAATAAGAATAGTTACTGAGAAAATAATGAATGATGAGCAATATAAATTTGATGTTTTTAAGACAAAAAGAATAATTAAAAAAATTAAGAAAAAAACTTTTTCTTTTAATGTTAAAACTCTAAGTATTTTTCTTAATTTAGATAAAAGTATTGTTTTTGAAGAAAATAAAAATCTTAGTTCAGTTAGAGCTGAAAAAGAGGCTGATATTAAGAAAAATAAATTTATAAAAGATAGTTTTCCAGATATTAAAGATAAACTTAAATATACTGAAGAGGGTATGGAGTTATTTGCTAAGATAACTAGTGATATTAATGAACATAATATTGAAGATAGTGAAAAAGCTGAAAATATATTTAAACCTAAATATCCACTTATTACATATATACTAGTTGTTCTTAATGTTTTGTTATATGTTTTTCCAATAATATATGGTAATCAATTAAATTTCTTTTCTAAGTTCTGCTTATATGGACCTTATGTTAGAAATGGTGAATACTATAGAATTATTACTGCTAGTTTTATGCATGCTAATATAATACATTTGATTTGTAATATGTATGCACTTTTTATACTTGGTAGTCAGTTAGAAAGTTTTATTGGAAAATTTAAGTTTACTATAGTTTACTTTTTTAGTGCAATAACAGCTTCACTTATGTCTATGGCATTTTTAAAAGACGGAATTAGTGTTGGAGCTAGTGGTGCTATATTTGGTATTATGGGTGCACTTTTATATTTTGGATTTCATTATAGAGTTTATTTAGGAAACGTTATTAAAACTAATTTAATACCAGTAATCTTAGTTAATTTATCTTTTGGATTCCTTATAGATGGAGTAGATAATTTTGCTCATATAGGTGGACTTATTGGTGGACTTTTAATTAATATTGGACTTGGTGTTAAGTATAAAACATCTACATTTGAAAGAGTTAATGGATTAATAGTTTCAGCATTATTTGTATTATTTTTGGGATATGTAGCTTTTGTACTTGCAAAATAGAATAATCTTGTATTATTCTTTTTTTTCCTTCACTTGCTTAATGAGATAAATAATGGTATTATAAAAGTATAAAATTTGTGAGGTGATTTTATGAATAACGAAGAAACTAATTTATTTTATTTAGATGATTTAAATGTTAGTAAGATTAGAAAATCTTTAAATGAAGTTATTGATGCTTTAGAAGAGAGAGGTTATAATTCTACTAATCAAATAGTTGGTTATTTAATTAGTGGTGATCTTGGATATATTTCTTCACATAAAGGTGCACGTAAAAAAATGCAAGAATTAGATAGAGCAGAAATAGTAGAAGTTTTACTTAAGGAGTTTGAAAAACAAAAATAATGAGATATTTGGGACTTGATTTAGGAAGTAGAACTTTAGGGGTTAGTATTTCTGATAAAAGTGGTATGTTTGCAAGAACTTATTCTGTTATAAGGCATAATGAAGAATATGATAGGTTACTTGATGATGTAAAAGAAATAGTTTTACTTGAAAAAGTAGATGCGATTGTATTAGGATATCCCAAGAATATGAACAATTCTGTAGGACCTAAAGGAGAGCTTAGTGTTGAATTTAAAGAAAAATTAGAAAAAGTTTTAGATATACCAGTTTATTTGCAAGATGAGCGATTAACAACTAAGCAAGCTCATGATGTTTTAATATCTAATGATACCTCACGAAAGAAAAGAAAACAAGTTGTTGATAAGATTGCTGCTTGTATAATATTACAAAGTTATTTAGATAAGGAGAATAGATGATGGAAGAAAAGTCTTTTACAATGATGAATGCTGAAGGAAAAGAAACTAAATATGATGTTCTTTTTACTTTCGATAGTGAAGAAACTAATAAAAGTTATATTGCATATACTGATAATACTTATGATGATGATGGAAATATTCAAGTATATGCATCTACATATGATCCTTCAAGTGAAGAGATGATATTAGGTGAAATTAAAACAGATAAAGAATGGAAAGTTATTGAAACAATACTTGATACTATTCAACAAGAAATAAGAGAAAAGAAAGATAATAACGAGCAGTAAGCTCGTTATTTGTTCTGGAAGGAGTTAAGAATGAAGAGGAAAACAAAAGCTACTATAATAATTATTACATTACTTGGACTTATGTTAATAGGTGGGAGTTTCTTATATACTTATTTTTTAATGCCTGTAGATAAGAATTCAGACGCAGATATTGAAGTTACTATAGAGCCTGGAATGACTTCTCGTGATATTGGTGAATTATTAGAAAAAAGAAATATTATTAAGAATAAAGACTTTTTCTTATTATACTTAAAACTTAATGATTGTAATTCACTTAAGGCATCTACTTATGATTTAAAGAAAAGTATGAATTTAGAGACTGTTGTTGATACTTTATGTAAAGGTAATTCTTATAATGAGAATGTTATAAAAATAACTTTTAAAGAAGGAAAAACTGTTAAAGATTATGTTAAAGTTATGAGTGATAATTTTGGATTTGATTATGATGAATCAATAGAGACTATTAATGATAAAAAATTCTTAGAAGGATTAATAGAAAAATATTGGTTTTTAGATAGTGATATCCTTGATGATAATATTTATTATGCATTAGAAGGATATTTAGCTCCTGATACTTATGAGTTTGATAAAGATATTGAATTTAAGGAAGTAATAGGAGTACTTCTTGATCATACTGATAAAGTATTACAACCTTATAAAAGTAAAATTAATAGTAGTGGTTATTCTGTTCATGAATATTTAACTCTTGCTTCTATGGCAGAGTTAGAAGGATTAAATAGTAATGATAGAAAACTAATTGTCGGTGTATTTGAAAATAGATTAAAAATAAAAATGTCTTTAGGTAGTGATGTTACTACTTACTATGGTCTACAAAAAAGTATGGATAAAGATTTAACTAGTGATGAGTTTAATAAAGCTAATTATTATAATACTAGATCTAGTTCTATGGCTGGAAAACTTCCTATTGGTCCTATATGTAATCCATCAAAAGATAGTATTGATGCCGCATTTAATCCTACAGATAGTAAATATTTATATTTTGTTGCTGACAAAAATGGAAAAATTTATTATAATACAACTAATGAAGACCATCTTAGAACTGTGAAGGAAATAAAAGAGGCTGGAAATTGGATATGGTAAATAATAGTGAGTTATTAAAACAAATTGAAGAATATGCTAGTGAAAAAAAAGTCCCTATAATGCAAAAAGAAGGTATAAATTATTTAACTACTTATGTAAAAGATAATGAAGTTAAAACTATACTTGAAATAGGTACAGCAATTGGTTATTCTGCTATATGTATGGCTTTAGTTGATCCTAAGATAAAAGTTGTATCAATTGAAAGAGATGAAGAAAGATATTTAGAAGCAATTAATAATGTTAAAAAATTTGGTTTAGAAAATAGAATATCTTTATTATTTAATGATGCATTAAATGTTGAAATGGAAGGAAAGTTTGATTTGATATTTTTTGACGCTGCTAAAGCTCAAAATATTAACTTTTTTACTCATTTTGAAAAAAATCTAAAAAAAGGTGGTACAATAATTACAGATAATATTTATTTTCATGGTTATACATTCATGGATGAAGACAAGATTGAAAGTAAAAATATAAGGGGTATCGCGAGAAAGATTAAAGACTATATTAAATTTTTAGAAGATAAGAATGATTATATTACTGATATTAAGAATATTGGTGATGGAATAGCTGTTACTAAAAGGAATGATGTTTTATGAAAATAGGTCCAGTAGAATTTAATAAAAAATTATTTATAGCAATGGTTGTTATACTTGTTTTAGCAATTGCTGCAACTATTGTAAAAAATATATATGTGAATAGATATGATAAATATAAAATAAATAAAAAACAGGATTTTATCTACACTAGGTATGAGTATAAAAATAGTAATTCTTCTATACCTTATGTAAATATTAATACTTCATTTGCAAAAGATTTAAATAATCAAATTAAAAATCTTGCAGATTCGTATAGAGATAGTGATTCTCCTAATACTTCTATGAGTTATAGATATAATATAAATGCAAATATAGTTTCACTTGTTGTTATATTTAAGAGTATTAATGAAGAAGATGAACTTGAATTTGATTTTGTTACTTATGTTTTTGATTTAGATAAAGGAGCTAAAGCTTTAGATGATGAGGAAATACTTTCAAAATATAATTTAACAGAAGATGATATTTCTAAAGAGCTAAAAAAACAAATGAAAGAAAAATATGATTATGAAATAGATGAAGAAATATTACCTGATACATGTGATTTTGAGGATTGTTTCTTGTCTTTAAGAAATATAGAAAATTATTTAGATAATGTTAATTATTTTATTGAAAATGATGAATTAGTCATTTATAGAAGTTATAAAGTATACTCTGAATATAATGAAGAAGATGTTTATTCTAGAGATGATTTTAAATTCTATATAAATTAAGGGGGATTTTTATGATTAATTTACTTAATGTAATATGTTCGGATTATATAATGATAAAAGTTGTTAGCATTTTAAAACGTGCTATAGATGTTATTAGATTAGTTACACCAATTCTTCTTATAATTGGTGGAACAATTACTTTTTCAAAAGGAGTAATTAATCCAGAGGAAAAAGGTGGAAAGAGTCAAACTGTTGGAAAGTTTTTAAATGGAGTATTGGCTACAGTAATTGTATTATTCTTACCTTTTATTATCAATACTGTGATGCTTGTTATAAGTACATATGGTGAAGTAGGTATAAAAGAAAATTCAAGTAATGTTGCTTTTCAATTATCCAGTTGTTGGACTAATGCTGGAGTAGGAAATTCCAATCTTAATTCAACTAATGGTACAAGTAGAACTATTTCACAAGAAGTTAGATAGAATAAATTAGAAAAAAATTAATATATTTTATTAAAACATATTTTATTTTATAAAAAAGTATGTATAATAGTTCAAAAAGAGGAGTAAGTATTATTATGAAAAAGAGATATAAAGTACTAATATATTTGTTTTGTTTGATTTTGATTATACTTTCTACCTTTTCACTAACATGGATGTTCTTAGAAAAAATTAATGGTGATACAGATATATATAAATATGATGTTGAACTTAAAGATGAACTTTATAAGAATAAAAAGTATACTTATTATTTTGGACCAAAGGATGAGCAGAGTAAACTAATTAGTTATAATAATGCTATTATTAGAAAAGATAAAAATAATAAATATAAATTAATTATTACTTTAAATGATGAAGAAAGTACTTTAATGAAAAATAATTATTTCTTTTATAAAAATTACTTTTATTTAATAGCAAATGATTTAACTAGATTTGATTTAAGTCAAGATAAAATAATGGAAACAAAAAAAGTTGATAAAGGTTTATTTACTGGTAATGCAAGTGTCAGTAAAATATTTGGCGAAGATAAAGGATATATTTATTTTAAAGTAAAATTATTTAAAGAAACAGATAGTAGAAAATGGCATGAAGATAGGTATTTTAAAGTTAAATATGATGATATGATGGTTTATGAAATACCACAAAAATTATTACCAGAGTTTTAATAGAAAGGAAACTTTCTTTTTCTGTTTATAGGAGGTAAAAATGAAGATTCTAGTTAAACCTGTTAAAGATGTTAAACAATATAAAGAAGCAGATGGTTTTGTTCTTCCTTTGAAAGATTATTCAGTTGATTATAGAAATTATTATTCTTTAGAAGAAATAAAGAATATTAAACAAGAATATGTTGAAAAGGAAATATTTATTGTTATCAATAAAATGATGGAAAATGATGACATAGATAAACTTAGGAATATATTACTTGAAATTGAAAAGTTTGATATTTCTGGAATATTTTTCTATGATTTATCTATTTTAGAACTTTCTAAGGAATTAAAAATTAAAACTGACTTAGTATGGAATAACACTCATATGGTTACAAATTATTATACTTGTGATTATTATTATAATGAAGGCGTTAACTATGCTTATTTATCAAATGAAATAACTTTGGAAGATATATTAGATATAAATAATAAAAGTAAAATAACTCCTATATTAATGCTCTTAGGTTATCCTGTTGTTAGTTTTTCTAAGAGAAAACTAGTTTCTAATAGTAATTTTAAAGATGAGATAATAATTAATGAAGAAAAATCTAAACAAAGATATTTAGTATTTGAAGATAAGAATGGTACTACGTTTAAATATAATAAAATTAGAAATAATGCTATTTGTTTAAAAGAACTAATTAATAATAATTTTCCATATGTTTATTTAATAGAAGATGATATTGATCATGATAAATTTATTTCTGGATTAAAACTTACTTCAAATTTAATAAATAATACGATAGATGAAAAACAATATATAGCTAATATGAAAGAACTATTTGGCTCTGATACTGGCTTTTTATATAGAAAGACAATATATAAGGTGACAAAGAAATGAAAAGAGTAGAATTACTTTCTCCTGCTGGAGATTTAGAAAGATTAAAAGTTACACTTTTGTATGGGGCAGATGCTGTATATTTAGGTGGTAAAAGTTTTGGGCTTAGAGCAAATGCAACTAATTTTACTTTTGAAGAATTAGAAGAAGGATGCAAGTTTGCTCATAAACTTAATAAAAAAGTTTATTTAACATTAAATATTGTTTTTCATAATGAAGATATAGATAAAGTTTTTGATTATATTGAAAAATGTGTTAAATGTGGAATTGATGCTTTTATAGTTAGTGATTTAGCAGTAGCTAGTTTTATTAAAGAACATTATAAAAATGTAGAAGTACATATTTCTACTCAAGATTCATTAATGAATTATAAGGCTATTAATTATTTAGAATCTAAAGGTTTTGAAAGAGTTGTTCTTGCCCGTGAACTTACTCGTGAAAAGATAAAAGAAATACTTTCTAAAACAAATATTGATATAGAGATGTTTATACATGGCGCTATGTGTACTTGTGTTAGTGGTAGATGTGCTCTTTCTAATTATGTAACTAATAGAGATGCAAATCGTGGTGGTTGTGCTCAAATTTGTAGATTTGAATTTACTACTGATAATGGTAGTTTTACAATGGCTACAAAAGATTTAAGTTTAACTGATTATATTACAGAACTAATTGATATGGGTGTTAGCAGTTTTAAAGTAGAAGGCAGAATGAGAAGTAATTATTATTTAGCTACTGTAATTGGTACTTATAGAAAAATAATTGATGATTATTATAATAATACACTTACTGAGGATAAAATTAAATATTATGAAAAAGTACTTGCTAGAGTAGCTAATAGAGAAGTAAGTACTCAATACTATTTGAGAGATGCTGATAGCACAGATCAATATTTTACTGGAAGAAAAGAAAATTCTAACCAAGACTTTTTGGGGCAGGTTATATCTTATGATAAGAAATTACTTATGATAAAGGAAAGAAATTACTTTGAAAAAGGGGATAAAGTAGATTTATTTACTCCAAATGGTGATTTATTAACATTTACTGTGGATAAAGTTTTTGATAAAGATATGAATCTTGTTGAAATAATTCGTCATCCTGATGAAATTTATTATGTAGAAGTTGATATTCCTTTTGAAGTGCCTGAACATTCAATGCTTAGAAAGAGTATAGACTAAGATACATTTTGTATCTTTTTTTCTTTCTTTGTAGTATAATACGTTGTATGAATAGTCTTTGGAGGTTATTATGGATAAATATGAAACAATAAAAAATAATTTTTTAAAAATAGATGAGTCATTGAGTGAATTTGCTTGTAAGAGTTTAGATGCAGAAAGAATTAAAGAAGAAAAAGAAGATTATAGAACTCCATTTTTTAGAGATATAGATAGAATAATATATTCACTTTCTTATACTAGATATTTGGACAAGACTCAGGTTTATTCTTTTAAAGAAAATGATCATATTAGTAAAAGAATAACTCATGTTCAGCTTGTAAATAAAATAGCTAGAACTATAGGTCGTTCTTTAGGTCTTAATACTGATTTAATTGAAGCTATTGCTTTAGGACATGATATTGGGCATACTCCTTTAGGACATACTGGAGAATCCTTTTTAAATAAAATTAGTTTAGAAGAAAATGGTGAATACTTTTGTCATAATGTACAAAGTATGAGAAATTTAGAGTTTGTTGAAAATAATGGTAAAGGACTCAATCTTACTATTCAAGTATTAGATGGTATTTTGTGTCATAATGGAGAAAAACTTTTACAAGAATATCATACTGAGAAAAAGACTATAGAAGATGTATTAAATCAATATGAAATGTGCTATAAAGATAAAAGTTATAATGACATTTTTCCTATGACTTTAGAGGGATGTGTAGTTAGACTTTCTGATATTATTTCATATTTAGGTAGAGATGTTGAAGATGCAGAGCGTCTTGGTCTCCTTGATTCTAGTAGTATTCCAACTGAAATAACTGATGTTTTAGGTAATAGTAATAGAGAAATAGTTAATACTATTGTTACAGATGTAATTGAAAATAGTATTGGTAAACCTTATATAAAGATAAGTGATAAGGTTTTTGAAGCAATGCAAAAACTTATGGATTTTAACTATAAAAATATATATTATAAATCTATGAGTGATGAAGAAATGGAATATTACAGAGATGGAATGAATACAATTTATCAAGTGTATAAAAAAGCAATTGAAGATAAAGATTTTGAGAATGAAATCTATACTATATTTTTAAGCACTCAAGATAAATTATATTTAGAAAATACAAGTGATTCTAGGAAGATAATTGACTTTATTTCTGGAATGACTGATGACTTTTTTATAAGCCAAATTAAAAAATATAAAAATGGTTCTAAAATATTTACAAAATAGCGAAAATATGTTATAATAAACGCGTTTCTAAGGGAGTTTATACTCTATAAAAAAAATAATAAATCTTGACTTTATTGATATTATGTAGTAATATTTATAAAGTCATTAGTACAATATGAGGTGATGATTTTATGGGAAAAAATAGTAACACAGTTTACTTAACTGAGGAAGGTTTAAAAGAATTAAAAGCTGAGCTTGATAATCTAATCAATGTTCGTAGACCTGAAAATATTGAATCAATTAAAGAGGCAAGAAGTTTAGGTGATTTATCAGAAAATGCTGAATATGCTGCAGCAAGAGAAGAACAAGCTCAAATTGAAAATAGAATTAAGACTATTGAAAAAATGCTTGAAAATGTATCTGTAATTACTGATATTCCTAAAGATGTAGTTGGAATTGGTAGTACTGTTGGTATTGAGTATATGGATGATGAAGATGAAGATGAATATAAAATTGTAGGAAGTCAAGAAGCAGATCCTTTTGAAAGTAAGATTTCAAATGAATCTCCAATTGCTAAAGCACTTTTAAATCATAAAGTAGGAGATGTAGTTACAGTTGAATCTCCTAATGGAAATTATGAAATAAAAATTACTGAAATTAAGTAGAAATACTTAATTTTTTTTGTTTACTTTTCTTTTATGAAATTATATAATTTAACTATAATATATCTTGTTTTGGAGGTATTTATGAATAAATATAAATTTATAATATTAATACTAATTTTCTTAACTTTTATTACTGGATGTAAAAATAAAAATCAAAAGAAAGCAATTAATGTTTATAAAAATACTTCAATTAGTGAAAAAGGACTTTCAAGTTATAGAGCGAAAGTATCTATTTCTTCTAAAAAAGTTAATTTAAATTATATAGTGTTAAATAATGATAATAGGGATTATACAGTTACAGTTATGTCTGATGGTGGAAGTACTTCGTTTACAATCAAAAATGGTAAAAAAGAAAAAAATGACGTAGTTTCTGTGGAGGATGATGAAGAGTTAGATGATGATTATGATTATACTAATACTGATTTATTTTTAGAAGGGTTAAATAATGCTTCTGATGATGTTAAAACTAGTACTGAAAAAATTGGTGATAAAAAGTATACAAAATATGACTTTTCTGTATCTAAAGATACTATGAATAAAATTATAGAATCATTTGGTATTAAAGTAAAAAAAAGTGGTAGTGGATATGCTTATGTTGATAGTGATAATCATGTTTATATGATTAATTATAATGTTGATAATGTTATTTTGACTGTATCTTATACTAGAATAGATGAAGCTAAGTAAAAATGCTTGGCTTTTTTTGTTTACTTTTTTTTTATCAAAATATATAATTATATATGATAGGGTGATTGTTTTATGAGAAAAAAAGTGAAGAAAAAATTTGCTTTTATTATATTGTTTGTTTTAGTATTATTTATTAGTGTTGGATATGCAATTTTAACTTCTAATCTAAAAATAAATGGAAATAATTATGTTAAAAGTGCTGTTTGGGATATTCATTGGGAAAATGTTCAAGTAAAATCAGGCAGTGTTACTGGAGATAATGTTGTTAAGAGTGCTACAATAGTTGATAGTAAAAAAACTATTGTTGAATATAGTATTATTTTACCTAAGCCAGGGGATTATTATGATTTTACTGTTGATGCAGTTAATGAAGGAACAATTGATGCTATGGTAAAATATGTTTCTAATTCTGGTTTAACTAATGATTAGAAAAAATATTTGGAATATAGTGTTACTTATCGTGATGGTACAGAATTAGCTGTAAAAGATAAATTAAAAGCAGGTAGAAGTGAAGAAATTCATGTTATAGTTAAATATCGTGATGACGATGATATTAATCCTTCAGATTTACCTACTGGTGAAGAGACTATTAATTTAAAATTTGAGGTTGAGTATGAACAAGCTGATGAAACAGCTGAAATAAGAAATCAGATATGTGATGTTACTATTTATGATAATGGTCCTATAACTGAATCAAGATATTTAGATTTATGTGAAGATTATATTGATGAGAGTTTATATACTTATGAAGAAAATGAAGATGGAACACTTACTCTTACTGGATTTAATGAAAATGTTAATATAGAAAGTTTAAGTAATAATGGTTCTACAGTTCCATCTAATATGTCAAATAATGTTTATAATATGAATAACGAAACTATAAATGTTACTTTTAAAGATAATGTATGGGCTCTTCCTAGTTCTATAAATGGTAAAAAGGTAACTAAAATTACTGGAGATGCATTTGCTGAAAGAGATATATCTGCAGACTTAATTATTTCTCCACTTATCACTACTATTGATGAAGAGAATGTAGAAAAAGGTGCTTTTGCAAATAATAAGATTAGTGATTTTGCACTACCATATAGTTTAGTTTCTATTGGCTATAATGCTTTTAGGTATAATAAGCTTACAAAACTAACTTTAAAAGAGGGAGTTACATATGTTGGTAATTGTGCTTTTGATCATAATAGTTTAGTTGAATTAAAATTACCAAGTAGTTTGACTACTCTTACAAATCAGACTTTTGGATATAATAATTTAACTGAAATAGATATTCCTAATACAGTTACTCATATTGCAAATGCCACATTTTCTTATAATAATATTAAAAAAGTAGTTATACCTGATAGTGTTACAACACTTGAAAATGGAACTTTTTCATTTAATGGTTTGGAAGAAGTATATATAGGTAATGGATTAAAACAGATTGATTATGCTTTTCATGATAGTACTTCAAATATAAAAAAGATTGTTATAGGCGATGGTGTTGAAACTATTAATTCTGGCGCTTTTGGTACTCTTATTAAACTTACAGATTTAACTTTTGGTAAAAATGTTAAGAGTATTGGTTCTGGAGTGTTTGCTGGTGCACCTTTAGAGGAACTTAATTTACCAAATAAAGTTGAAACTATTGGAGGAGGAGCTTTCTCTGGTACTAAAATTAAAAAAGTAGTTTTACCAGATAGTGTTAAAAGTATAGAATCTGGTAGTTTTTCTACTGCTACAGTTGAGGAGATAATTATAGGGGATGGTTTAACTGATATACCAAATGGAGCATTTAATTTTACTAATTTGAAGAAACTAGTAATTGGTGATGGTATTGAGACTATTAATGCTGGAGCTTTTAATGGAGCAACTAATCTTACAGATTTAACTTTAGGTAAAAATGTTAAATATATTTTATCTGGAGCATTTAATCATACTTCTATAACTGAAATTGAATTTCCAGATAAATTGGAAACAATTGAGGCAGGAGCTTTTGCTCAAACAAAGCTTGTTAAGGTAGATATTCCAGATAGTGTTACAACAATAACACCTGGAGCTTTTTGGGAAGCTCCTATTGAAGAAATAACAATCGGTTCTGGTATTACTAAATTAGAAGCTGGAATGTTTTACCCTAATTACTTAAAAAAACTGGATATAGGAGATGGTGTTGAGACAATTGCTTTAAGCGCTTTTGGAGGTTGTGAACAATTAACTGATTTAACCTTAGGAAACAATTTGAAAACTATTGAGAAGAATGCATTTGTAAATGCTAAGTTACTTACTAGTTTAGAATTACCAAATTCATTGGAAACTATCGGAGATGCTGCATTTGCAGAGGCTCATATAACAGAGCTTAAACTTCCTAGTTCTTTAGTTTCTATTGGACCGTCTGCTTTTTATACTTCACCTCTTACAAAACTTGAGATAAAAAATGGTATTACAACAATAGGGGATGCTGCGTTTTATAATTCTGTTTTAACTGAACTTGAAATACCAAATAGTGTTACAACAATAGGAGGTGCTGTATTTCATAATTCTGTTTTAACCGAAATTGAAATACCTGATAGTGTAACATCAATAGGTATTGACGTATTTAATAAATCTCCATTTGTAAAAATTAAAATTGGTTCTGGATTAAAATCTATTGATTCAAATCTTTTCAAAAGTAGTACTAATAAAGCATATCTTCAAACTTTGGATTTGGATGTTGAAACTATAACATCAGGAGCATTTAATGGTTGTCAAAATTTAACTGATTTAACACTTAGAAGTAATGTAAAAGTTATTGATAATAGTGCTTTTGCCAATACTGGGTTAACTACTGTAGATTTTAATACTGGAATACAAAAAATTGGTTCTTATGCATTTAATGGTAGTAGAATAATTTCTGTATCATTTCCAAATACTGTTACTGAAATAGGAGAGGGAGCTTTTTATGATAATCAAATTACTGGAGAAGTTGTTATACCTAGTGGTGTTCAAACTCTTGGGGTAAGTGCATTTGCTTATAATAATATTACTTCTTATAAGCTAAATAATATACTTACTAAAGTTGAGTCAAGTGTTTTTGCAAATAATAATATTTCTAGAGTAGTTATTCCTTCCAATGTTACAGAACTTGGTGGTGGTACATTCTATGATAATAATATTTCTGAAGTAGTACTTCATGATGATATTGTTAAAATAGGTAATAACTGTTTTTCGTATAATAGTATTACTTCTTTGGATTTACCTAATAATATTAAAACAATCGAAGATAGTGCATTTTCTCATAATAGTATTTCTAGTATTGATTTACCTGAAGGATTGGAATATTTATCTGGGTTTAATTATAATTCTATAGGTGAAATTGATGTCCCTTCAACAGTTACTGAAATAGGATATGAGGCATTTTCGAGAAATCGTATTTCCAATCTTGAAGTACCATCTAATGTTATTAAAATTGATTCTTATGCATTTGATTGGAATAGTATGAAGACACTTAAACTAAATGAAGGACTTACAGATATTGATAAATTAGCTTTTAATGGTAATATGTTAAGAGTTATTGAAATTCCAAATAGTGTTCAAAATTTAGGTTATGGTTCTTTTGCTAGTAATTTATTAACAGGAAATGATGCGTATATATACACATTAAAAGATGGTGTGCAAGATACAACAAGTCTTAATTCTTATGCTGGAAAACAAGATGATGTAGAATTATTGAGTAGCATCACTAAATTAGAGCCATATGCTTTTTTTGGAACATTCATTACGTCACTTTCTAATTATAGTCATCTTACAGAATTGGGTTCTTATTCACTTTCTTATACTGATTTTTCTTCATTTACTGTTCCTAGTGCTATAACTATAATTCCAAGTTCATTGTTTTATCATAGTAATCTTTCAGATGTAGTATTTCATGAAAATGTTACTGAAATAGGAGGCTCAGCATTTAGATATAATAATTTTTCTACAGTTAATTTTTCATCAGGTATTACAAAAATAAATTCTACCGCATTTTGTGATAATAAAATAACTACACTTTCTATTCCTTCAAATGTTACTGAAATAGGAAGTTCAGCATTTAAAAATAATAGTATTAATAGTTTAACACTTAATGAAGGATTATTAAAAATTCAATCTAATGCCTTTGCAGTAAACTATTTAACGCAGGTTGAAATTCCATCTACTGTTACCACTATTGGTTCCTATGCATTTTATAAAGGAACTCCTAGACCTAATAATAATGATTCGCATGATTCAAATATGAATTTAACCAAAATAGTAAATAAGACAGGAAAAACATTTAATTGGGGCTATATAGTTAATTATGGAGAATCTTCTTCTTTTGTTACTGGTACTGTCGAGAATAGTAATGGAAATGTAAGTATTACAAAATAGGGGGATATTATGAAAAAAACTAAGTTTTTGTTATTTATTTTGGTTTTACTTATTTTAGTTACTGGATGTGAGTCTAAAACTAAAGATAATATTAGTTTTTCTGAAATAATAAATAATACATCTATAAGTGAAAAAGGACTTTCAGGTTATAGAATTAAAGTTTCAATTATAGGAAAAGAATTTAATCAAAATTATATAGTTTTAAATAAAAATAATAAAGAATATGAAATAACAATAATAGATGAAAATGGTGATAGTGAGACATATTCTAAAAAGAATGGGAAATATGAAAAAATTGTTAGTGATTATTCAAATTCTAATAAATCTAAAAATGATGTATCTGATAATATAGAGTTAACATATGATTACACTAATACTAACTTATTCTTAAATGGATTAACTTTATCAAGTGATGATATAAAAGTTGAAGATTATAAAATTAATGACGATCTATATAAAAAATATTCTTTTCCTGTCTCAAAAGAGACTATGAATAAAATTTTAAAACCTTTTTCTATAGAAGTTAATAATAATGGTAGTGCTTTTGCAATTGTTGATAAGAATAATAGGGTTTATATCATTGATTATGATTTTGATGATATATCAATTAATGTTTCTTATACAAATTTTATAAAATAAAAAAATATTTTGTTTTATTTGCTTAGTTATAATAGGAGAATTTTATGGATAAAAAAAATAGTAAAAAATATATTATTATGATAACTATATTATGTATTATAATAATCTTATTTGTAATAGCTTTGTTTTTGAGAAGAAGTGATAATAAAAAAAATATTTCAAAGAAAACTGATAAGAAATTATCTTATGATGTTAAAGTAATTAAGGAACTTAGTACTGACAAAAACTTTTTAATAAGTCCATATTCTATTAAGGTTGCCTTAGGAATGCTTAGAGATGGTTCTACTGGTAATTCAAATAAACAAATATCTGATTTAATTGGAAATGATGATATTTCTCTTATAGAGTCAAGTGAAAAAGTTAGTAATGCTAATGGTTTGTTTATTAAAGATCAATATAAAAGTTTAGTAGAAGAGAACTATATTAATACTCTTTCTAATAATTATTCTTCTGAGGTAATATTTGATAAATTTGAAAAACCAGATGTTTTAAACAATTGGGTTAATGAAAAAACTTTTGGGATGATTGATAAAGCAGTTGAAGAAGTTCCTAGTGATTTTGTATTAGGATTAGTTAATGCGATAGCTATTGATGTTTCATGGAATATACCTTTTGAATGTGATAAAACTTCAAGTGAGGAGTTTATAAGAAATGATAATAGCAAAATTAATGTTGAAATGATGAAAAAAACATATTCATCTTCACAATATAAGTATTTTATTTATGATGATTTTAAAGGAGTAGTTCTTCCGTATAAAAAAGAGGAAGATTTATCATTGGAATTTGTTGCTATACTTCCAAATAATGATGTTAATTCTTTTATAAATAATTTAACTGATAGTGATTTAGAAAGAACATATAAAAATATAACTGTTGTAGGTGAAAAAGAATTATATGTAGAACTTCCTAGATTTAGTTATTCATATGAGGTAGAAGACTTAATTGAATCATTAAAATCACTTGGAGTAAAAGATGTTTTTGATTCTAGTAATGCTTCACTTTATAATATTATTACTAGTGAGAATTTATCTAAAAATAATTTGGGGAATATTTATGTAGATACTGCAGTGCATAAAGCAGTGATTGAAATTAATGAAAAAGGGACTAAAGCAGCGGCAATAACATATTTTGGAATGAAAAATGTTACTGCAATTGAAGAAGATAAAAAAATAGTTTCGATAGAATTTAATAAGCCATTTGTATATATAATTCGAGATAGTAAGACTCATGAGATATTATTTATGGGTGCTGTTTATGAACCAAATAAATGGAATGGTTCAACTTGTTCAGATAGTTAATTCTATTTGAACTTTTTTTCTTAGAATTCTTCCTTGAAATGAATCATATAATTTGTTATAATGTTTTAGTGTAGTAGGAGAGTAGAAATATGGCAAAGAAAAAAAATACTAAAAAGAAAAAAGAAAAACATATTGTTGGTACTAAAGAATTAGTATTTGATATTATTAGTATTTTACTAATTGTTTCTCTTGGTATTTATTTCGGTTTTAGAAGTATTAAATACTATTCTAAAGAAACTTCAAAAAATAAAGTAGAAGCTAATACTTTATTTAGAGCCATTACTACAAATAATGAAATAACTAAAGGAAAAAATGGACTTAGACAAACAAAAGATGGATATTATTTTATAGGTAGTGTTGAAAATAATTATGTAAAAGTTTTCAATAGAATATATAGGGTAATAGATATAAATAAAAATAATGAAATTAAGATAGTTTCTAATAATAATGAAGCAGTTTTTACTTATGGTAATGATAATTCTTTTTCTAATTCAAATATTAATTTTTGGTTAAATAAAGGTAAAGAGGATTTATCTGGAGTATATTATTATTCTATTCCTTCACCAAAAGAATTTTTAGTAAAAACATCTTATAAGATTGGTACATTTAATAATGATAAAATTACTTATAATGATAAAGAAGACTATAGTGATTATTTCAGTTTATTAAATGTATCTGATTATGCTAAAGCATTAGGAAAAAAGAGTTACTTAAATAATGGTAGTTTTTCATTTATACTAGGAAATGATAGTAATGGAAATCCATTATATTTAAATGAAGATGGAACTATTGATACTGCTAGTAGTTATGATTCTTATGGAATAAGAGTTGTTATGACTTTGAAAAAGAATATAGAAATTACTGGTGGTAATGGTACTGTTGATGATCCATATGTAATTAATCAAGGGGATAAAGTTAATAACGTAAATAAGTATTATAAGCTTGGTGATGATTTATATCAGGCATATGCTGATAGTGGTAATTCTGTTAAATTAAAGAAGTCTGATTATTTATCAGTTAATGGAAATTATGTTGAACTTCCTTTTAGTAAAAATAATTCAGAGTTTAATTTAGATGAAAGAAATAGTATTGCAAATTATTTAAATACAACATATTTAAATAGCTTAAGTTATGCTAATAGTTTATCAACATGTGATTTCTTTGTTGGAGAAGTGTCTGCTGATACAAGTTATTCTTTAACAGAAATTTATACTGAAGTAGTAAATGCTAAAGTTGGACTATTAAATGAATTTGATTTAAATACTGATAATACCTTAACTGATTATTATTTAATTAATAAAACTTCTAGTGTTGGAACTATGCTTAGAACATATAATAGATTAGGTATTCTTGATGATGCTAAAGGTACTGAACTAAAAAAGGTTGTTCCTGTAGTATGTATAGAGAAAAATCTTTTTAAGAATGGTGAAGGTACCTTAGATAATCCTTATGTATTGGAGTAGATGATATGAAGAAGACAAAGAAAAAATTAAAATTGAAAAAGAAATTTAGACTTCATGCTTTTACATATTTTGTAATACTATTAGATATTATTGTTGCAGGAGCTTTAGTAGTTATTTATACACCTGTGGTAGAATTTAAAAATTTTTGGATTCCTACTGCTATGACTACTATGTCTCATAAGTATTTAGCCTATACTTTATATAGTGAAGATAGTGTTAATAAAATTATGAGTGAAAACTATATTGTTGAAGTTGATGAAAATGTTAATTTAGATGATATTGTTATTGATACTAATGGAAGTAAAAAACATTATACTTCTAAATATGAACAAGATATGTTTAATAAAGATCCTGATAATGATGTTTATAAGATTATTAGACTTGAAGAAGACTATTTTAAAGGTTATTTAACAGTTATTTATGATCCTGCTGATGTAGATTTAGCTATTCCTAAAAAACTTGGTAAAGCAGGTCAAAGTGTTGCTAAATTATGTCAAGAAAATGGAGGACTTGTTGGAATTAATGGAGGAGGATTTGAAGACCTTGATGGTTGGGGAAATGGATCTACTCCATATGGATCTATAATTAAAGATGGTGTTCATGTTTGGAATCATTCTGGTGGATCTGGTGGTTTAATTGGATTTACTAAGGATCATAAAATGTATTTAACAAGTGAAAGTCCAGAAGAAGCTATTGCTAAAGGTATGGACGATGCTGTTGAATTTGGACCATTCTTAATTGTAAATGGTAAAGTTGCCAAAATTAAAGGTGATGGAGGATGGGGAAGAGCTCCT
This sequence comes from Caryophanales bacterium UBA7476, assembly GCA_002477275.1. GTDB lineage: Bacteria > Bacillota_I > Bacilli_A > RF39 > UBA660 > CAG-417. The sequence continues at coordinate 12,327 of DLOU01000023.1, read as the reverse complement.
CGTAGTGTTATTGCACAAAGACAAGATGGTGTAGTATTATTTTTAGAAATAGAAGGTAGACTTCCTGGATATAGTATTGGTGCTACTATGAATGAAGTAATTGAAATTCTTCTTCGTTATAAAGCTTATAATGCTGCTAATCTTGATGGTGGTGCTAGTGCTACAATGGCAGTTAATGGAAAATTATTTAATAGACCAAGTGCTGGTGCTGAATATGGTGGTAGGACTGTATCTAATGCTTGGATTGTCACTAATAAACAAAATAAAAAGGTTCCTGCAGTTACCACAACAAAGAAAGTTAATTATTAAAAATAAGTGTCTTTTGGCACTTTTTTCTATTTAAAAAAAACTATAAATATTATATAATAAAGTAGGTGATTAGTATGAAAAAAATAATGGATGGTAATGAAGCTATAGCTTATACTTCTTATCCTTTTACTGAAGTTGCTGGTATTTATCCTATTACACCAGCATCAACTATGGCTGAACTTACCGATAAATGGTCAAATGAAGGAAAAAAGAATTTTTTTGGTAGACCTGTTAAAGTTGTAGAAATGGAAAGTGAGGCTGGAGCTATTGGCCTTGTTCATGGATCTTTACAATCTGGTTGTCTTTCTTCAACTTATACAGCAAGTCAAGGTCTTTTATTAATGATACCTAATATGTATAAGATTGCTGGTGAACTTCTTCCATGTGTAATTAATGTTGCAGCAAGAAGTTTAGCTACTCATGCACTTTCAATATTTGGTGATCATCAGGATGTTTATGCATGTCGCCAAACAGGATTTGCTATTATGGCATCAAGTTCTGTTCAAGATGCAATGGATTTAACTGCTGTTAGTTATTTATCAACTTTAAAAGGTAGAGTACCATTTATTAATTTTAGTGATGGTTTTAGAACGAGTCATGAACTTCAAAAAATTGATGTACTTGATTTAGATAAAGTAGAAAAACTTGTTGATAAAAAATCTATTACTGATTTTAGAAGTAGAGCTTTAAATCCAGAAAAACCTTTTACACGTGGTTCTTCACAAACTGAAGATATATATTTCCAAGTTACTGAATCAAGAAATTCATACTATGATAAACTTCCAAAAATAGTAGAAGATTATATGAATGAAATAAATAAAATAACTGGAAGAAATTATAAACCATTTAATTATTATGGGGCAGATAATGCTACTAAGATTATTGTTGCTATGGGATCTGTTTGTGAAACTATTAAAGAAACTGTAGATTATTTAGTGAAAAAAGGACAAGCAGTTGGTTTAATAGAAGTTCATTTATATAGACCTTTTTCTACAAAACATCTTATAAGTGTTTTACCAAAAACTGTTAAGAAAATAGCTGTACTTGATAGAACTAAAGAAGCTGGATCTAGTGGAGAGCCTTTATATTTAGATGTTCTAAAAGCAATTAGAGATGTTAATGATAAGATAAAAGTTATTGGTGGTAGATATGGTCTTTCTAGTAAGAATACAACTCCAGCTATGATTAAAGGTGTATTTGATTATCTAGATTTAAAAGATTCACATTCAAACTTTACTGTTGGAATAAATGATGATGTTACAAATTTAAGTATAAAATATGATCCTAAATTTATTTTACCTACAAGTAATACATCATTCTTAGTATATGGTTTTGGGTCTGATGGAATGGTTAGTGCTACTAAAGACTTATTAAAAATAACTGGTAATTATACCAATGCTTATGTACAAGGATATTTTAAGTATGATTCAAAGAAGAGTGGAGGAGTTACTATTTCTAATTTAAGGTTTAGTAAAAGTCCAATTAGATCTACTTACTATGTGGATAAAGCAAGTTTAGTAGTTTGTACTAAAGAAAGTTATTTAGAAAAACTTCATATGTTTGATTCAATAGATAATAATGGAGTATTCCTTTTAAATACTAGTAAAGATAAGAATCAAATTTTAAAATATTTAACTAATTATGATAAAAGTATTATAAAGAAAAAGAATGTTAAATTATATATAGTTGATGCATCTAGGATTGCTCGTGATAATGGAATAGATGGTAAGATTAGTACTATAATGGAAACTTTAATATTTAAGTTAGGAAAAATAATTGACTTTGATTTTGCTGTTAAACAAATTAAAGATAGTATTACTCTTAGATTTAAGAATAAGGGTGAAGAAATTGTTCTTAAAAATTTAAAAGCAGTTGATGATTCTGTTAATCTTCTTGAACAAGTTAAGATACCTGATGTTACTTATATACCTGAAATTGAAACTCGTAATGATTTATTTTCCGTTATTTATAGAATGGAAGGGGATAATCTTCCTGTTAGTAGTTTCTTAAATTATGTTGATGGTATTTCTGATCCAGGAACTAGTAAATTAGAAAAGAGTAATAGTTATGATAGATGTCCTAAGTATAATTCAGAAAATTGTATTCATTGTGGACTTTGTTCACTTGTTTGCCCACATGCAGTAGTTAGAAGTTTCTTACTTAATAAAAACGAAGTTATTGATGCACCTAATAGCCTTCAAGAAAAACTTGCTGATGCAAATATTAAAGATGAAGAATTAAAGTGTTCTATTGGAATTAGTTATCCTGATTGTACTGGATGTTCTTTATGTAGTAATATTTGTCCTGGTAAAAAAGGAAATAAAGCTTTAACTATGGTTTCAAAAGAAGAAATAACTAAGGATGAGGTTATCGAGTCTAATTACTTATTTAATGAAGTTACTGAAAAGAAAGTAATGAGTACTGATACCGTAAAAGGAAGTCAATTTAGAAAACCATTATTTGAATTTAGTGGTGCTTGTAGTGGATGTGGAGAAACACCTTATTTAAAACTATTAACACAATTATTTGGTGAAAATTTAGTTATTGCTAATGCTACTGGATGTTCATCAATATATGGTGCTAGTTCTCCATCTTTCCCATATTCAATCCCTTGGGCTAATTCATTATTTGAAGATAATGCTGAATTTGGATATGGAATGGTTATAGCTGAAGCTACTATGAAGGATAGAATAAAAAGTATAATTTCAGAAAATATTTCTAAAGTTAAAAAGAGTGAAGCACCTATTTATAAAAAGTATGTAGAAGAATCTAATATGGAAAATGCTACAGAACTTTATAATATAATTGATAATACAAAGATAGAAGAATTAAGAGAATTAAAGAGTTTTATTAAACCAAAATCTATATGGTCTGTTGGTGGAGATGGATGGGCATATGATATTGGATATAATGGAATAGATCATGTACTTTCTACAAACGATAATATTAATATATTAGTTTTAGATACTGAAGTTTATTCTAATACAGGTGGTCAACAATCTAAATCTACTAGACGTGGAGCAGTTGCTAAGTTTGCATCAAATGGTAAAAATACAGCTAAGAAAGATTTAGCAAGACATGCGCTTAGTTATCCACATGTTTATGTAGGAGCTATTTCACTTGGAGCAAATCCAATGCAAGCAATTAAAGTTTTAAAAGAAGCTGAAAGATATAATGGTCCATCAATAGTAATAGCTTATGCTCCATGTATTGCTCAAGGAATATTAAAGGGAATGAATAGTATAGAAGAAGAAAAAATGGCAACTATGTCAGGATACTATCCGATATTCCATTATAATCCAGAAGAAGAAAAATTCTATTTAGATTCTAAAGCAGATTTTACAAAATATGCAGAATTCTTAAGTGGTGAAAATAGATATAGAAGTTTAAAAAATCTTAATAAAGATTTTAAGAAAGTACTAGAAGAAAATAAAAATAATGCTATAAATAGATATGAATACTATGAACAATTAGCAGAAAACTGTAAAGAAAAAGAGTAAAATTACTCTTTTTTCTTTTTTTTATGTTTTTATAGAATTATAATTATATTAAGGTAGGTGTTTTCTGTATGGATAATAATTTTGATAAATTAATACAATATACAACAATATTAAGTAATTATGAACATGGTAATTACAGATTAAATGATGAAGAAGCCAATGTTTTAAAAACATTGAATAAGAGTAATGATTTAAAAATGCAAATAGAGATAGATAAAATTAAAAAAATGTCTTTTAGTGAAAGAGATAAATATATAGAATCTTTAAAAGAAAAAATGCAAAAGAAAAATGAAATTTCATCATCTGTTGAAGAAGAAATTTCACTAACTTTTGGTGTTGATGTATCTCATATAAAAGTTAATAGATTAAAAACAGGTAAAACATTATATACTTTTTTTGATGAAAATTTAGGTAGAAATGTAGTTTTACAAAGTGATGATAAAGGAGCTTTAACTAGTAAACTTCAGGAAATAAGAAAAGAAAGTCAAGATGATGCAGAGTTAGAAAGTGAAGATATTTTAGAAGAAAAAAGAGTTAATGAAGGATTAGAAGTTGATTTCGTATATTTATCAGATATTGGCAGACATATATCTGAGATATCTTCATTTAGTGAAGAAAAAAGAAGAGAGTTAAGATTCTTAATTGATAATGCTTTAGAATTTGGAATTGTTGCTATTAACTTAGAAAATGTTATAGGTATGGATTCATATGGAAATGTATTTGAAGTTTATTTTGATAAAGTTGAAAATAGACCTAGAATAAATAATATTGATAATAATAAAGTAGAAGATGATGTAAATACTAAAAATGATAAAGATAAATTATCTGAAGCTGTTAACGAAAATAAAAATAGTCAATTACTGCAAATGTTAAATGATGAAGAACCAAATAAGGATAATGCTTTAGAAGAAGATCAACAAAAAGAAAATTCTTCAGCTAAAGTACTTGAAAGGGAGCTTCCTCCTATGTCTCAAGAACAAACTGAAGAATAAAATTACAAAACAAAAGAGACTGTCCCCCCTGAAGGGCAGTCCCTAAAAAAAGAATAAAAAGGGGTTGGCTAGTGTGATACTAGCGACCAATTCGCCTAATACCGAATTGGTGATTACTATAATAATTGCAAACTACTAATTTGTCAACACAAAAAACAAAAAAAATTAAAAAAATTTATTACAGGTATAAGGAGTACTTATATGATAGATGATATTGAATTAAATAACCTTATAAAACTTAATAATGATGCTCTTGATTTAAGTAAAATAAAAGCATTAAAAATAGATTTTCTTTTTAATTATAATGAATTACTTAAAATAAATAATTTAGAAGAATTAAGATTTAATAGTATTGAGATTGAAGATGAACTCTTAGAAATATTAAATGTTTTACCTAATTTGAAGAGATTATTTTTTATTAATTGTGATATTCATAATTTAGATATTTTAAATGATAAATTAGAGTTATTATATATAGAACGATGTATGTTAAGTGATATTTCTGAAATTAATAAATTTACTAATCTTAAAAGTTTATCTTTAGTAGAAATACCAGAAGTTGACTTAAATAAAATATCAATAATTAAAAAAATAGAAAATTTAAATTTTATGAATTCTAGTATAGTAAATGAAGATAGTTTTATTAATCTTAATAAAATAATTAATCTTTGTATTTCTAATACTAATGTGAAAAATATTGATACTCTAATAGGAATTGATTCCTTAAAGAAATTAGTTATAGATGAAGATATTTATTCTTCTAATTTAGATGTAGTAAACTATTTAATAAATAAAGGTATTGAAATAACTAATAAGTATGGAGAAAGTTTTGGTGATATGAATGACTAGATTAATTAATGATTTTTCTTTTCAAAAATATAAACCAATTGATATTCAAAGATTACTTGATACCGGTGATGAAATAATACTTAGACTTGATAATACAAAAGAATTATCTTTAAATAGAATTTTTTTTATGATGAAATTTAAAGGTAGTCATAGATTAAAAATTAGGGTTGAAGGTGGATATAAAGAAAAAGAAGTATATGCTGAAGGTAAAGATGTTCAAAACTATTTTACTTTTAAGGCAGATACATACTCAATTTCAGAATTAAGTAAAATTATTCCAGAGTTAGAACGAATTGAGAAAGGTATTAATCCAGAGTGGGATGATTTACAAAAAGTACTTTATTTTATTGGTGAACTGAAAAATAATATAGTTTATAATCCACTTGTTATTATTGATTCTAATAAAACTAATTTTAAAGAGGACCAATCCCTTAAATCAATCGTTACAGGAGTTGGTGTTTGTGCTTCATATGCACTTATACTAAAAGAATTATGTGATAGAAATAATATAGAATGTGATCTTGTTTTTGGAGCAACTACTTTGGAAAATTCAAAAAAAGGTTATACATCTCATGCTTGGAATATAGTAACTATAAATGGAAAAAAGATACCAATTGATTCAACTTGGAATGCACAAAGATATAATGATGGATTCTCACTTGATTTTGCATCTTCAGCAAATGTAAATAATTTTGTTAAATATCATTTTCCAGGAAAATATGAAAAAATAAAAGATTATAGAAAAGAACTAGTTAGTATTGATGGACGTATTTTAAGAATGATGAATGGTTTTATAAATAAAGATGTAGAATATCGGAGTAATATTTTTAAGTCTACTAGAAAAGATGGTTCTAAATTTCAAATTACACAACTAGAAGATCGATTAATAGACAATAATCATTTATATAGATATCTTTATAGAAAACAATATCCAGACGGAACATTTGGAAAACCAGTAGTTTTATATAGCTCCTTTAATATAGCTAAAGTAGTTAGAAATATATCTAGAAATAAAAATGTTAGTAATAACCAAATAGTTAATAGTATTTTTGATAATATATTATTTTCAAAACACAATATTAAAAGAGTGCTTGATGATAAAACATTTTATTTAGGTGATATAGATGATAAAAAAGTATTAATTGATTTAAATATTGGCAAAAAAATTAATTCAAAACAAAGAAGTTTTAAAAGAAAAGATGGAAGTAAAATTTGTATAGAAGAATGGTCTGGTTTCTCGGGTATTAATAGATATTTAGTATATGAATATATTACTCATGATAAAAAGATTAAAGTATCTAAAAATACAGTGTTTACTGAAATGGATTTAATGACAGTAAGTGAAGATGATTTAGATTTATTATTAGAGAAGAATAGAATAGAAAGAAAAAGTAAGGAAACTAATGGATATTTAGGAAAAGTAAGTAATGGATATATATATAGTGATTCAAAATTAATACAATACTTTAAGTCAGAACTTCCTAATAAGTTGAAACTTAAAGATAGTTATTTTATGGATTATTTCAAAGAAATTACGTTTGAAGATATGAAGACACTTGTTAAAACATATGATAGAAAAATCGTCAATGGTGAAAAAAAATATTTCAATAGAGTAACAGGTAGAGAACTTAAGGATGAGGAATTATGCTTAAAAGCATCATTTGCTTATATTTGGTTAAGTGCTGCTGGTATTAAGAGGGGAGTTTATGAAGAAATTCCTGGTTATGAGTATGCATTTAATGATGGTTCTGAAAGAGTATTTGATAATGTTAGTAAACTTATAAATAATAGTGTAGTAAAAAATGGAAATATAAATCCTGTTAATATCTTTATTGAAGCAGAAAAATCTAAATATAAATATACTCTTGAGATAGTTGCTAAATTGTTTGCAACAAATAAAAATATTTCTGTTATAAATGAATTATTTAAAAAACAAAATCCTTCATCGGTTTCTAAGAAAAAAACTAGTATAAAAGGTTTTGATGATAATCATATAGTGTTCGCATTAGAGAATGCTTATGAACTTGCTAAAGAAGAAAAAGAAAGAAGGAAAAGAGAATTAGATAACATATTTGAAGTGTTTTCAACTAGTGATGGAAAATTAACATCTCAAAAAAAATATAAATAAAAAAAAACTTTGTATTTTTTATAAAATGTGTTATAATACACGTAAGAAAGGAGTGGGAATTAAAGCCCACTCTTTATATTTGTAATTTTTGTTGGAGGTTTTATGAAAGAAAAAGTACAAAATAAAGTAGATCCAGCTATTAAAGATTTAAACATGTTTGTTAGTGATGTATTTGTTTCTGAAGAAGAAGGAGTTACTAATTTAAATGTTGAACTTGATAGTAGTGAAGTAATAGATGTTGAGAGAATAACTGAAGCATCTAAAATAATTAATCCAATAATGGATGAACTTGATTTACTAGATGGAGAATATGTTTTAGATATTCATTCTAAAACAAAAGGAGATGGTGAAGATGAATAGTAAAGAATTTTTAAAAGCATTAAATGAAATTACAAAAGAAAAAAATATTGATCCAGAAGTAGTATATAGTGCTATGGAATTAGCTCTTACTTCTGCATATAAGAAAAACTTTAACTCTAATACAAATGTAAAAGTAGTATTTAATCGTGATACAGGAGATATTAAAGTTTATTCATTTTTGACAGTTGTTCCAGATGATAAAATGACTAAAGAAGAATATGAAGATTATCTTTTTGAACATTATTCTGATGAAGATGAAGAAGATGATGAAGAATTAGAAGAAATAGAAACTACTGAAGAAGATGAAGGTGAAGCAGGAGAAGAAAAAATTTCTTTCTTCAATCCAAAAGTTGAAATTAAATTAAAAGATGCTAAAAAGATTGATAAAACATTAGAAATAGGAGATACAATTGATACTGAAGTTACACCTAAAGACTTTGGTAGAGTTGCTGCTTCTACTGCTAAACAAGTTGTAATTCAAAAAATTAGAGAAGCTGAACGTAGTAGTATAATGGGTGAATTTGCTGACAAACAAGATGAAATGTTAGTTGGTACTGTTGCTCTTGAAGATCCAGATAATTATTATATTGATTTAGGTCGTACTAATGGTATTCTTCCTAAAAAAGATATAATACCTGGTGAAAAAATTGAAATGGGAAGTCAAATAAAAGTATATGTTACAAAAGTAGATAATAATGGTAAGAGTTTATTAGTACTTCTTTCAAGAAGTCATTATGGATTTGTTAAGAGATTATTTGAACTTGAAATTCCAGAATTATCTGATGGATCAGTACTTCTTTATGGAGTAGCTAGAGATGCTGGTAACAGAAGTAAAGTTGCTGTATATTCAGAAAATCCTAATATAGATCCAATTGGAGCATGTATTGGTGAGAAAGGTTCTAGAATAGCTAGAATAATTGAATCTCTTGGAGGAGAAAAAATAGATATAGTTAAATATGATAAAGATCCTGCTGTATTTATAGCAAATAGTTTATCTCCTGCTAAAGATTTAACTGTAATAGTTACAGATCCTAAAAAACAAGAAGCAATGGTAATAGCTGATGGAGATAATTTCTCATTAGCTATTGGTAGAAAAGGACAAAATGCAAGACTTGCAAGTCGTTTGACACATTATAAGATTGATATTAAAACTCGTGAACAAGCAAGCCTTGATGGTATTAATATAAGAAGTGAATAGGTGATAAAATGAAACAAAAAAAGATTCCTATGAGAACTTGTGCTGTAACAGGTGAAAAACTTCCTAAAAAAGAATTACTTAGAATAGTTAGAACTCCGGAAGGAGAAGTAATTTGTGATTTAACAGGAAAAAATAATGGTAGAGGAGCATATATTAAAAAGGACTTAGAAGTGCTTGAAAAAGCCAGAAAGACAAAAGCTTTAGAAAGAAAACTTGAATGCACTATAAGTGATGAGATATATGAAGAGGTTAAAAATGTAATAAATAATATATAAGAAAGTGAGGTGTTTTTCATGATGAGTTTATTAGAATATGCAAATGATGTAAACTTAGATATTGAAAAGATAAAAAATATATGTAAGGAATTAAATATTAGTTATACTGATGAGGAATCATTATTAACAGAAACAGATATTATTGAGCTTGATAACTATATTTCTAATATGAATATGGATGAAAATGAAGAAATAAGTGAAGAATTAGAAGAATACTTAGAAGATGCAAGAGATTATGATAAAGCTGTTGAAATGGCTAATAATAAAGGATTTAATTTAGATGATAATACAGAAAGTTTTGAAAAAGTAAAATCTAAACAAAAGAGAACTAATGATTCTAAGAAGAATTCTCAATTTCAAGCTGATAAGAAAAAGATGTATAAACATCGTGAAAAATTACAAAGTAATCTTCAAGAACAAGATGAAAATGTAATTTTATATAAAGATAATATGACTGTTAGTGAAGTTGCTGAACTTTTAAATGTTAGTGGTACTGAACTTGTAAAAAAATTAATGGGATTGGGACTTATGATTAGTTTAAATCAATCTATTGATTTTGAAACATGTGAAATATTAGTTAGTGATTATGATAAAGTTTTAAAGAAAGAAGAAACTCAAGATATATCTAATTTTGAAAATTTTGAAATAGAAGATAAAGAAGAAGATTTAATATCTCGTCCACCAGTTGTAACTATAATGGGACATGTTGATCATGGTAAGACAACTCTTCTTGATTATATTAGAAAAACAAAAGTTGTTAGTACTGAAGCTGGAGGAATTACTCAAGCAATTGGTGCTTATAATGTAAGTGTTAAAGATAAAAGTATTACATTTATTGATACACCAGGACATGAAGCTTTTACTGAAATGAGAGCTAGAGGTGCTAGTGTTACTGATATAGTTATCATAATAGTTGCTGCTGATGATGGTGTAATGCCACAAACAAGAGAGGCAATTGATCATGCAAAAGCAGCAGGTGTTCCAATAATTGTTGCAATTAATAAAATTGATAAAGAAGGAGCTAATCCTGAAAGAGTTTTAACTGGACTTGTTGAAGCTGGTCTTACTCCAGAAGAATGGGGTGGAGATATAATTGTTAATAAAATATCTGCTCATACTGGACAAGGTGTAGATGAACTTTTAGATAGTATACTTTTAGTTGCTGAAATGAATGAGTATAAAGCTAATCCAAATAGATATGCTAGTGGTACTGTAATTGAAGCAAGACAAGATAAACAAGTAGGTAATGTAATCAGTTTATTAATTCAAAATGGTACTTTAAGAATTGGTGATCCAGTTGTTATAGGTACTAGCTTTGGTAAAATTAGAACTCTTAAAAATGATGTAGGAGAAAATATAGTTGAAGCTACACCTTCTACACCAGTAGAGGTTACTGGATTTACTGAACTTCCTAGTGCTGGTGATAAGTTCATGGCATTTGAAACTGAAAAACAAGCTAAACAAATTGCTGAAGAAAGAGGTCTTAGAGCAAAAGAAGCTAAGATGAGAAAAGAAAAGGTTAGCTTTGATGATTTATTTGCTAGAATAAAAGATGGAGCTAAGACAATTAATATAGTTCTTAAAACTGATGTAAATGGTAGTTTAGAAGCTGTTAAGAGTTCACTTGAAAAAATAGATGTTGATGGTGTTAAACTTTCTGTTATTCATGGTAGTGTTGGTGCTATTACAGAAAGTGATATAGTTTTAGCTAGTGCTTCAAATGCATTAATTCTTGGATTTAATGTTAGAGCTAATAATAAAATAATGGATACTGCTAAAGAATATGGTGTTGATATTAAGACATATGATATTATTTACAAGTTAATTGAAGATATGGAAGCTTCAATGAAAGGAATGCTTGAACCTGAATATGAAGAAAAAGTTCTTGGTACTTTAGAAATAAGACAAATATTTAAATTCTCTAAAGTTGGTCTAATAGCTGGATGTCATGTTCTTGATGGAGTTGTTAAAAATAATAGTAAAGCAAGAATTATAAGAGATGGTATTGTAGTTTATAATGGATCAATCAAAACTCTTCAACATGAAAAAGATCAAGTTAAAGAAGTTAAGAAAGATATGGATTGTGGAACTACTTTAGAAAACTGTCAAGATTACAAAGAAAAAGATATAATTGAAGCATATGAACTTGTAGAAGTTAAGAGATAAAATAAAGAATTACAAATCTTATGATTTGTGGTTTTTTTATGGGGAAAAACATATTTTTTTATAATAATATAATAGAGGTGAAAAAGTGAATTATTATAAAAAAATAAAAGAAGAATTAATAAATAATGAAGTAAATAGAAAAGTAAAAAATTATTCAATTAATAGAAGTGATTTAACTACTTATTATAATGTTGGTAAAATGTTAGCTCAGGCTGGTAAGCATTATGGTGAAGGAATAATTAAAGCATATTCTATAAAACTTACTAATGAAATTGGTAAAGGATATACATTTACCTCACTTACTAGAATGAAAAAATTTTATTTATTAATAAAAAAACTTGCGACATTGTCGCAACATTTATCATATGGTCATTATGTTGAATTATTACCATATGATGATATCAATAAAATTAATTATTATATAGATATAACAGAAAAACAAAGTTTATCTATTAGGCAATTAAGAGAAAGAATAAAATCGAATGAATATGAAAGATTACCTGAGACTACAAAAAGAAAAGTAATAACAAATGGAGAAAGAAAAGCGGAT
>DLOU01000028.1:7431-7683 GCA_002477275.1 Caryophanales bacterium UBA7476 | reverse complement strand
AACATAATCTCCAACTTTTAAAAAGCCACTATCACTATCACAATTATTAATATATAACTCATCTATTGCATCTTGTACTGTATCTGAATCTAAATTACTTGTAGATTTATTGTAACTTACTTCTCGTGATGTTATAAGTGAAGTTGCTGCTACTCCTACTCCTCCTGTTATTAAAAAACAAATAACAAAAGAAAGTGTACATATAATTACATCTTTTAATTTAATTTTTTTAATTTTTTCTTTTAATTTCAT
>DLOU01000028.1:0-7346 GCA_002477275.1 Caryophanales bacterium UBA7476 | reverse complement strand
ATACTAGTAAATATATGAATAGTTAGTTTATCTTTTTATAAAAGAAAGGATTTAGTTTATTTCTATATTACTCTAATACAAATTATATTTATATTACCTGAGGGTATAGAAGTTCCGAAGAGCCCTGCTGTTGTTGTTGTCGTTCCAACTGCTGTTGTTATAGTTACGCAAGTTGTTGTTGTTGATGTTGCCACTTGTGTTCACATTCCTGCCGTTGAAGTTGAAGTTAGTCGAGCTGTTCCAGTTATAATTACGAGAGCCTATATTAGTATTACACAACTAAACCCTATATTTATTATTTAAATTCTTATAACAAATATAAGAATTTAAATACTTATTTAACTTTATCTTTTTATTAGAATCTTTATATTTAGAATACTTACCATATATATTTCTACCTAAAAATATAAAGTTATTAGTACTTTTATATATTCTTGTTTTATTATTTAAAACTAGTTTTTCTTTTAATAAAAATTCTTTAATTTTTATTAAACAATACTTTAAATAATTTTTATCTTGATGAATTAATATAAAATCATCTTGATATCTAACATAATACTTAATCTTAAGTATTTCTTTTATATAATGATCTAAATCATTTAAGTAAAATATTCCAAGTATTTGACTAGTCATAAATCCTATACTTAAAACACTATCACTATCTATTATTTTATATACTATATCTAATGCATCTTTATCTTTTATTTTTTTATTTATTTTTTCTTTTNNTTCTTTTAAAATATCTAAATCTATACTACTAAAATAAGACTTAATATCACATTTTAATATATAATAAACTTTATATTTATTTTTCATCTTACTTCTATATTTAAAATATAAATCTAAAGCATATTTACATCCTTTATTTTCTCTTGATGCACAATTAGAATCTATTAAACATGGAAGTAAAGAAAGATTAAGTATAAATCTACTAACCAAATGATTAATTACTTTATCATACATATTTAAAGATACTATTCTTCTTTTTTTAGGTTCATAAATATAAAATATATTATATTTAGAAACTTCATATGTTTTATTTTTTAAATCATTATATATTCTACTAATATAAATACATTTATAATTTTTAAAAATATTTACTTTATATTTATTCTTAGTATTCTTACATACTTCATTAAAACATGTAATAATATTATTAAAATCATAAATATTTTNNAATTATTATGTCTTTTCATTATCCATAGTTACTTTCCTCCACTTTATTATATATCTTAATAAATAATCTAAATTTTCTCCAAACTTGATATATTTTTTATTATTAATTATCTTTTTATCATAACAATCATTAACTAAATAATCTAAATATTTAATGTAAGAAATTATTTTATCTTGTATATCTATTCTTTTATTTAAATCAAATGTTGTGTTTGCTTCATATGAGATTTTAAGCATTTCTAAACTTGTATTTTTTATTTCTCTTTTTAACTCTATTTCTTTATTAGGAAAATTAGTTAAATATTTATCAAAATCATTAATTAATTTTTTTATTAAATTATTTATATAAAACTTATCTTTCATATAATATTTTTTCTATTTTATCTAATTTAGTTGAATCTTTTATTAAATATTCTTTAATTTTATTTATTCTATTTAGTTTGTCTATATATTTAATACTTTCATCTAATAGTTCATTATATTTATTTTTCTTTTTATAATTCATTTTTTCTAATTCTTCATAATTATGTTTTTTATCTACTATTATATAATTAATATTTCTATTTTCTAATATATATTTAATTTTATTAATTGAATTAAGTGGAAATCCACATGATGACTCATTTATATTATTTCCTTTTATTTTATAATTAAACAAATATGAAATTATATATGAATCATTAAAGTATACAACGTAGAAGTTTCCTATTTTTACAAATACTATATACTCTGGAAATAATTCTTTTATATTTTTAATCATATTTACTATTGACATAATTACTCCTTTAATAAATGATTTTGATTTTTTTATTATGATGCGGTGCAGCCTTTAGACCTAAGGCCTAAGACTGCACTTTCTCACATTATTCTTTATTACTTCAATACATATGGATCTTCACTTGTCCCTGAACCTGTTGCTGTGAGTCCGGACCTTAGAGTGATAATCGGACGAAGAGCCCCGCTGTTGATGATGTCGTACCAACCGCTGTCGTCATAGTAACGCAAGTAGCTGCCGTCGATGTCGCCACTTGTGCGCACATACCTGCCGCTGAAGTTGAAGTAAGCCGAGCTGCTCCAGTAATAATGACGAGAGACTAACCAATAAGCAGTTGTGGTTGTTGTTCCTACTTTATTTGCTTTTGCATAACTATTAGCCGTTCCTCCATATGCTGCTTTTACTATATTATAATCTGTTAAATATAGCTCATCTCCTCGTCCTAAGTATTCTTCAGCTGGTGTTCCACTTGTTGAACTTTTCCACTCATCTCCTGCCTTTGTACTCGTTCCATCAAAATATGATGTATCTGTTATAAACTCTGTTTGTCCATTATATCCCATTATTCTTGACCCTACTGTATATCTTGGATTTTCATACTGACTTGCAAGTTTATTTAGGTATCCTGCGAAATTTTGATATTCTGCTGTACCTCCGAAGTATGGAGATACACTGGAAACATATTCTGATACTGCATCATATGTTCCATCACTATTTACTCTTATTATTCTCCATAAATTTAACTCTATTGGTGTAATTGTTTGGGTACCCCAATATCCTGTATATTTTGTTTTTGTTGTGTAACTTGTTGTTGCTGGTGTCATTTGTACTAAATCTCCAACTTTAAATTTTGTTGTTCCTTTTTTAGTAAGTTTTGTTGCAAGATAATCAAGCATACACTGTGCATCACTACAATCTACTCCAGTATTTGTGTTATCATAACTTAAATTACTTGCCCAAACTCTTGTCCATACTGCATATAGTGTTGCACTTCCCGTTGTCTCAACAAGTGCTTTTGCTGCTTCTTCGTCTGTATATGTTGCAGTTGTTGCAGATTTAGATGTACTCCATCCATCAAATCTATATCCATCACGTATAGGTTTTTTGTATTCTCTATATCTTACTCCATCAGCAAATGCTGTAACTGTACTTCCGTTTTTTGTATAAGTTACTTTATTAGTTGTTGTAGGACTTGTTGTAACTGGATATCCAAAATATCCATCATTTGCATCATAAGTTAGTTCAAAATAATTTTCAAGTTCACATACTGGATATAGTGTTACACTAGAAGTTGATGTAAATGTTTTACCACTTTCTAGCTTTGTATCATTTAATGTTGCAATCTCATCTGATGAGCTTACATTAGTCCATCCACATTTAAAATTAGTTTTCGTAATTGTTGGAAGTGTAACTTTATTTGATGTTGGATCAATCCACTTTGCATAAAGTGTTGTATTTCCATCTTTTATCCAATTACCATTTGAATCTGTATAATTAGATACACTTGAAATAAATGCTGGTGTGCTAGAATTATTAATAACTTTTGTTCCTCCACTTGATGAAGTTGTCCATCCATCAAATGTATATGTTATTGATTTTGCTGATGTATCTCCTGAAATCGTTGCTCCATCTGAATTTTTATCTTCACTTAGTGTAGTATTTATTGTTGTTGTGTATACTTTTTGAGGTAATGTAATACTACTTGGCGTAAGTACATTTGAATCATATGTTGCTGTTAAACTTGTTGTTGGAGAATTAGTTGCTCCATTCTTATTTAAAGTAATTGTATACGTTTTAGCTATCCAATCTGCATAAAGTCTTAAAACTGTATTATTAGTATTTACATAATCTATTATATCTTGTTCCTTTGTATAACTTGTTCCTGCTCCATCATCTTTTGTATTCCAATTATTAAATGTATAACCTTCTCTTGTTGGTTCTTCATAATTTTCAATATTGCTTCCTGCTTCACCTGTTATAATTGCATAATATCCATAACCTTTCCCATAACCACTACCATCTGATTTAAAAGCAAATGTTACTGTATCTCCTGGAATAGTTAATTTAGTATATCCCATATTTGTTAAGCTATTTCCATTAACTGTATAACTTCCGCTTTGACTTGCTCCAAATTTATTATTGTTATTTGAAGCTCCCATTGCTGTTGTTACATAACCAGTTGAAGTTGCATTACTAGCAGCAGTATAACTAGGATAATTTCCTGCCCATACAGATACCCAGTCATATGATACACTTTCTCCATTATAGTATAAATCTACTGTAATAGAACTTGCTCCTGGAATAGTTACAACATGTGCTTTTGTTGTGTCTCCTCTATCTGTTCCTGTAATATTTGCATTTGTCCAACTATTACCATAGTTACTATTTTGTTTTCCAGTATCATCTACATTAGATGTATGTGAATATTTAGTAATAGTTTCTATTTTTGCTTCAGAAGTTTCATCATATTCTACAACATTTGTTACTTTTGCTTTACTAAATGATCCTCCATTTGCACTATATATTGCTCCTTTTAGAATTGTATCAACCCATCTTGCAAAATATGTTACACTTGCTATCGGAACTGTTGATGGTTCAACTAAAGTTCCACTTGTGAGATCTGTAAACCAACCTAAAAATTCTTTTCCTGTATTTGTAGGTGTAGGAAGATTTCCTACTGGATCTCCAAACGGAACTGGTTTTGATGTTGGACTAACTGTTCCTCCATTTGGATTAAATGTTATTGTGTATTCAGTTTCTTCCCAATGTGCATACAATGTTGTATTTTCTTTTAAATCACAGTTTTTAGCACTACTACCATCTGCATTATAATATTTTGTTCCATTTGTTGTATCAGTATACCATCCTAAAAAATTATATGATGTTTTTGTGGGTGCAGTTGTATTAATTGTTGGCATTGGTGAACCATAAGTTGCTGTTACATTTTCTGTTTGCCCACCTGTTCCTCCATTTGCATTAAAACTTATTGTAAATGTTGGTTTTGAAATATTCAAACTAATATTTTTACTTTTTGTTTCTCTATATATTGCGAAAGTAGCTGTGAATGAAAGAACTAAAAGACATAATATTAAAATTAGACTGGACTGTGTTCTTTTTCTTAAATTATTTCTCACTTTTTTCACCTACTTCCTTAATTATTTTTATTAATTTAATTTTTGTTTAAATTTTACATCTATTTTTACACTCTTATCTGTAACCTCACTACTATCTATATCTGTAGTAAATGTTAATGTATGATTCTTAGGAGATGCTCCATATAAAAGTGTTCCTGCATTACTGAATGTAATTTTATTACTAGATTCAGTAACATAACTACCACTATCAAGTTTTACTTTTATACCACTTGGTAAATTACTTAATTCTATATCATAAACTACATCTACTTCTGAATTATTAGTAACTGTTAATGTATAATTAGTAGAACTTCCAGCAGTTAAATTTAAACTATCATTACCACTAGTATTAACACTCCAACTAGCTCCTCTTATTATTGATGCTCCACTACTAGTTGTTTTATATCTTGCATATGAATATGATACAAAAAAGACTAAAACAATTATTAATATACTTAAAATTATTTTCTTTTTCATATCATTTCACTTCCTCTTTTACAATATTTCTACTTCTTCTTTTTTTATATTTTTTTCTTCTTTACTAAATATATTACTTATTAAATAAAGTAGTATTATTACTCCAACTATTATAACTTTATAATCTACAATAAAGTTAAGTAGTTTTCCTTTATATATAACTTTACCTACTATACTATCTTTATTTATTTCTTCATCTTCTACGTTATTAGCGTCTCCTTTAGTTATAACTTTATCATTATCAATTTTTATTATTCTGTGTGTTACATATGTATCTTCTATTTTAAATGTAACAATATCTCCATTTTTATATTCTTTTTGTTTTTTTACTAATAAACTATCTCCAGGATGTATTCCTGTTTCCATTGATCCAGTCATTACTTTATATATTCCAATTACATTGGTTAGTTTTAATATTAAAATTAGTAATAGGATTATTATTGTTATTGATAATAATGTATTTGATATTATCTTTATTATTTTATTCATTTTGTCCTATTGCCTCTATTTTTATTGATAGTTTATAAGCATCATCTATTCCTGCTACTTCTGTATCATTATTACTAGAAATCCATTTCCATTCTAGATAGTATTTATCACTATTTTTCTTATTAAGATTTATATTATTTTGATTTAATTCTTTATAACTAACCCATGAATCTTCATTACCTACTACATATTTATTTCCTTTTTTTAGTCTATATTTCATATTTATATTGTAATTATTTTCTTCATTAAAATTAATACTATAAGTTATTTTGTTTTTTGTATTATTTTTTACTGCAAATATATATGTATTTGATGATTCTGGTGCTATTTTTTCTTTTTTATCGTATGCTAAATTTGTAAATATTTTTAAATTACTATCTATTCCCCATACTATTTCATTATCTGATATTTTTATTCTTTTTGAATCATCTGGGTTTATTTCATATATATCAATATTACCTGTTGGTGTATTTGAATTATAATCTTTTATTTTTTTTGTTAATGAACAACTATGTATTAATAGAAGTATTATTATAATTATTAGTATTATTTTTATTATTATGTCTTTTTTATTTTTTTTGTTATTTTTCATGTTTTACTCCTTATACTCCCCTTTAAAGTTTATTAATTTAATAAACTTTAAAGGAAAGAAGAATAATAAGTTAATATTATTCTTAATCCTATAGACTTTGTTTAGCTGTTACTTCTACTTCTATTTCTACGTCTTTTCCAGCCATAGCTTTGTCAGCAGTATCTTTAGTAGTTGTATCTGAATCTGCTCCGTTCCAAGTAACTTCTAAAGTAATTGTTTTTTTCATGCTATCAGCATTATAAGTAATTGTTCCTGCAGCATCTGTTGTTTCTTTTGTTTTTACTGTGAAATCATCACCAGTAACTGCTGTTCCACCTATTTTAATTGATTTTACAGTTGCAGTATAAGCAACATCAACTTCTGATCCAGTAGCATCTAATTCTAGAGTTATTGTTCCTTTTGCTCCTGGAGCAATTTTTCCATTTTTACCTGGATTAGATGTCCAACTAATATCAGCATTATTAAATGTAAATGTTTTTGTTTCCATATCTGCATTATTAATTTTTACAGACCAGTTAGCTGTTGAAACTGTTGCAGTTCCTGATGCTGTTGATCTATAAATTGCATAAGTACCAATACCTATAAATACTACAAGTAATAAAGCTGCAATTACTAATAGACTTTTTCCTTTCTTATTTTCTTTTGTCATTTTTTCACCTCCTACTTTAGAAAAAAATTATTTATAGCTTTAATAGTTCGTGAA